>JAWWAG010000126.1:0-5305 GCA_033721795.1 Methylophaga sp.
GAAATTATTATTGGTCTGGATAGGGCTGATGCTGGGCAATACGGTAAAGCACTGCAATTTTTTTCAGCACTCCCGCAACATCATCGGGTGCTTTGGCAGGATGGCCCGAGGCTCCGGGCCATTGATGCTGAATTACAGGAACTAGGTCTCGCACCGCAACAGCCCGGCAAAGGCCGCAATGTCTGGTATTGCATGGGCTATATTCTGGCCTCGGGACGCGCCGAATCGGTGGCATTACATGATTGCGATATCGTCACATATTCAACCGAAATGCTGGCCCGATTGATTTATCCGGTGGCCAATCCATTATTCAACTATGAATTTTGTAAAGGCTATTATGCCCGCGTGGCCGGTGGACGTCTCAATGGTAGAGTCAATCGTTTATTGATGACGCCATTATTACGTGCTCTGAAATCGGTAATGGGGCCTAGTGATTATCTTGATTATATGGATAGCTTCCGTTATTCACTGGCCGGCGAATTTTCATTCCGGCGTGATGTACTAAACGATATCCGTATTCCCAGTGATTGGGGTCTGGAAATCGGTGTGTTGTCTGAAATGCATCGTAATTATGCTAATAACCGGCTCTGCCAAGTCGATATTGCCGATATTTACGATCATAAACATCAGGACCTCTCCGCCGACGATCAGCAAGGTGGCTTGTCAAAAATGTCGATTGATATTGCTAAAGCGCTGTTTCGAAAACTGGCTACCAAAGGCACGGTATTCAGTCCCGAGCATTTTCGCAGTATCAAAGCGACCTACTATCGAATTGCCTTGGATTTTGTTGAAACCTATCGTAATGATGCACTGATGAATGGTCTGGATTTTGATATTCATCAGGAAGAAGCGTCCGTGGAAATGTTTGCCCGTAATATTATGGCTGCGGGTCAGGTGTTTCTGGAAAATCCGATGGAAACACCATTTATACCCAGTTGGAACCGGGTGCAAAGTGCCCTGCCGGATATTTTTCAACGACTTTATGAAGCAGTGGAAGCAGACCATCAAGAATTTATCGGATCTGCCCAATGAATACCGCTACCGATATGCTGCCACTACAAAACAATCTGCGACACCACCTGGATGTTATTTATGGCGAAATACATGATCACGACAATCTCCAGCAACTAACGGCCGAATTGCTGGAACTGATGGGCTTAAGCGCCGATCAACCGCTGCAGGCAGCGCAACAGAATAAATGGCAGGCTGAGGATATTGCCATCATCAGTTACGGCAACAGTATCTTAAAAAAAGACGAACGTCCCCTGCAAACACTACAACGTTTTGCCCGTGATTTTTTGCAGCCTTATAGCAATATTTTGCATATTTTACCGTTTTTCCCCTATTGCAGTGATGATGGCTTTGCCGTTAAGGATTTCTTGGCTGTCGATCCGATGCTGGGTGACTGGCAAGACATTAAATCAATTGCCGCTGATTGTAAGTTGATGGCAGATCTGGTGATTAACCACGCCTCAACAGAAAGCCAGTGGTTTAAAAACTTTATCCAAGGGCATGGTGAAGGTCATGATTATTTTTACACGGCTGACATCAGTAATGATTTGCAGCATGTAGTGCGGCCACGCACCAGCCCGTTGCTAAGAGCAACTGACACCCAAAATGGCTCAAAAAATGTCTGGTGTACTTTTGGCCATAGTCAGGCCGATCTGGATTTTCGCAATACCCAGGTACTGAAAACAATTATCCGCATCATTCGGTTTTATTTAGATCAAGGCGTACGTTTATTCAGACTTGATGCGGTCGCGTTTGTCTGGAAACAACCCGGTACGTCATGTCTGAACTTGGCTCAGACCCATGAAATTGTCCGACTGCTTCGTTTGCTTATCGAAAATGCCCAGCCGGATGCCATTATCATCACTGAAACCAATATCCCCAACCGGGAAAACCTCAGCTATTTTGGCAATGGCAATGAAGCACACTGGATTTATAATTTTTCGCTGCCACCGTTATTGCTTAACACACTGGTCACTGGCGATAGCAGTTATTTAAGGCAATGGCTGATGAGTATGCCGCCAGCCCAACAGGGCACCGCCTATTTTAATTTTATTGCTTCACATGATGGTATCGGCCTGCGGCCGGCCGAAGGCCTACTCAGCGATAAAGAAATCACTACGTTGATTAATACCATGCAAGGATTTGGCGGTGAGATTTCCTGGCGCGCGGCCGCCAACGGTATAAAAAAACCTTACGAAATCAATATTGCCTTGTTTGATGCCATGCAAGGTACTATAAAAGGCCCGGATAAATGGCAGATCCCGCGGTTTTTATGTGCGCACGGTATCATGCTGGCGCTGGAAGGTATTCCCGGTATTTATCTGCATAGTTTATTAGCCACTGGCAATGATTATCAGCGTGTGAAAAAGCTGGGTTATCCACGCGCAATTAATCGCCATCAATGGCAAGAAAACGATATCCGTCAGCAATTAGCACAATCTGACTCGCCGCATGCACTGGTTTATAGGCAATTAACCACACTGATACAGTTACGTCGGCAGCAAGCCGCATTTCATCCTAATGCCACGCAGTACACATTACAATTGGGATCAGCTTTATTTGGTTTTTGGCGGCAAAGTCAGAATCGCCGTCAAAGTATTTTTTGTATTTTTAATATTACCGATCGCAACCAGACTTTATACATCAGTGATTTAAATCTGGTGGCCACTGATAGCTGGCGAGATTTAATCAGTGGCAATCTGTTGGTAGACTGGCCTGAAAAATTACTATTGGCCCCCTATCAAATGCTTTGGTTGAGTAATACCGAACAGACGTAAACCGGCTGTCATGGTAGTTTAACCATTAAACGCTATGCTCTTGCGACAAATTAAGGATCTGATAAAAATGACTGACAAGCAACGTATTCGTAAATGTCTATTTCCAGTAGCTGGTTATGGCACACGCTTTTTACCAGCGACCAAGGCCATGCCCAAAGAAATGCTGCCAATCGTTAACAAACCGCTGATTCAGTATGGCGTTGAAGAAGCCATGGAAGCCGGTCTCGATACAATGGGCTTTATCACCGGTCGTGGTAAACGGGCGATTGCTGATCACTTTGACACCAGCTATGAGTTGGAACATCAGATCAAAGGGACCAGTAAAGAAAAACATCTTGATGATATTCGTCATGTGATGGATAACTGCGATTTTATGTTTATTCGCCAGCGGGAAATGCTCGGCCTCGGTCATGCCATTCTCAGTGGCGAACCAATGATAGGCCCTGAAGATTTTGCCGTTATTCTGGCAGATGATTTATGCGCCACACCGGAAGATGGTTCTGAACGTGCACTCAGTCAGCTGGTCGAGCTCTACCAAAGACACCGCTGCACTGTTATTGCTATTGAAGAAGTACCGCCAGAAAACACTGGCAGTTACGGTGTCATAGCAGGTGATGAAATTGAGCCGGGCGTATTTCGCATTACCGATATGGTCGAGAAACCTAAACCAGAAGAAGCACCGAGTAACCTGGCTATTATTGGTCGCTATGTGTTTACAAATGACATATTTGACTATATTCGTGCCACGGCGCCCGGTGCTAACGGTGAAGTCCAAATCACCGATGCCTTGAAAGCGATGGCACTGGAGAAGCCTGTTTTAGCGTTGAAATTTAAAGGTGGACGCTTTGACTGCGGTAGCGTCGGTGGCTTTGTTGAAGCGACAAACTATTACTATCAAAATTATTATCTTGGGCGCTAAGACGTCGCTAATTTTCTGATAACTACCAGGCGCTTAAATGGTGAATAAAACTGAACTAGCCAACTCGGCTTTTATCAGCCAGGCTGGCTTCCTTAAGCAGGTTGCATCACAATGGCAATCAGCCATAGATAACGAAGCGTCAATTTCACTATTTCTGATTGATGTTGATCAATTCAATGAGATCCGTCACAAAAGTGGCTGTGTAAAAATTATTATTGGTGCCATTGATAGTATTTTAAATCGTGAAAATGATTTTATTACCTGTTTCAACCGCAAAAAAATTATGTTTTTGACCTCAGGGATGTCGTATAAGCAAACTCGGCAATTGGCAGAACGACTGCATCAGGCAGTTGATGCATTAAACTTAAAACAAATCGAAGGTGATATAAAATCCGAAGCTATCACTGTCAGTATCGGCCATATCACTTATTCACCAACAACCGATAGCAGTTACGGTATTCTCGACATTATCAGTAATCTTAGTGAACTGTGTCAGCAAGCAAAACGGTCCGGCGGTAATTGCAGTAAGACACGTCTGCATAGTCAGATATTACGTTGATAGGATGACGTTTCAGGTCTGGCAAAAATATCGTTATGTTGGTATATTTCTTAAATATAAATACAACATACACGAGACCCTTATGCTGAAAAAACTCGATAAATTCCTGATGGAAAAATTCCCGCATATTATTCTGGCTTTCACTTTTTTCTGGTTGGCCTTGGTGGCATATGGCCTAATCCAATCCTGAAATTCAGTACTGGTTTTATAAAAAAACCGGCATTGCCGGTTTTTTTATGCCTGCTATTTGATGTGCTGGCTTGATCCAGATCAAAAGACCATACTCACCAATCACGCATACTCAATCTGCCAATAAACAAAACGGCGGAGGATATATGCACAAAATCAATGAATGGTTAATGGCGCATTTTTTTGAATTGATCCTGGTGTTATCGATGCTATGCTTGGGTTGGGTGGCATTGAGCTGGTTTATGGCCTGAGCTCAAATGATTGCCTGGCTTGCAACTGACCGTTAATCCGCAAAATAATGCTATGTTCGCCAGGGTAAATCTTCCGGGTACTGAGTTGCTGCATTTTTTGTCGTTTTTCTATGCTGATTTTCTGGTTGCCTGCCAATTGTATTCGCTGCCAGAAAAAAACCTTGGACGACAGCTTATCATTAGCCCGGACCAGGCCAAGTTCATAATCAATTAACAGTGGCTGTGGCTGGCTACTCAGATTTTGAATCGTTAGTTGCAGCGTGACTGCCTCGCCAATACAACATCCGGTTTCAGCAAGCTTGAAAGTTGTCCTTAACGGTAAGTCTGCCTGATAGCCCAATAACGCCAGCGCCAATGGATCGGCTTGTTTTTGCAGCGTTCTTAAAGCACGACGAATAATCCAGTGTCTGGCAGGTGTCGCGTTGTCTTGCCAATGCCGACATAAATCCAAAATCTGCTGCGGATATTCTTTACTGAGATCGTTTAAATGATTGGCAACCGATTTTTGTACATAGACACTGTCATCATCTTTGAGCTGCGCCAGCAGTGCCAGCGCCTTTTCTAATGGAATATGATTTAAACGTATTCCCCAAGGCAA
>JAWWAG010000127.1:0-5156 GCA_033721795.1 Methylophaga sp.
CAGTCTGTCGCAATTTGATCTGGTTTACGAAACTTACGGCGCGCTCAATGCTGACAAATCAAATGCGGTACTGATTTGTCATGCATTATCCGGCGATCATCACGCCGCCGGCTATCACAGTCTGGATGATAAAAAGCCCGGCTGGTGGGACAATGCCATTGGCCCTGGAAAAGTGATTGATACCAATGAGTTCTTTGTAGTTTGCCCGAATAACCTCGGCGGCTGCAAAGGCTCTTCCGGGCCCAATACGCTGAATCCGGTAACCGGCAAACTTTATGGCCCGGATTTTCCTATTGTTACCGTCACCGACTGGGTGAACAGTCAGGCAATTCTTGCCGATTCTTTAGGCATCCAGCAATGGGCTGCGGTGATTGGCGGCAGTTTGGGTGGTATGCAGGCAATGCAATGGGCGATTTCTTTGCCGGATCGCGTTCGCCATGCGTTAATCATTGCTGCCGCACCGAAGTTATCAGCACAAAATATCGCTTTTAATGAAGTGGCGCGCACGGCTATTAAATCCGATCCGGATTTCCACAATGGCTATTACGCTGAACACGGTACTCTGCCCCGGCAAGGGCTTGGTTTGGCGAGGATGTTGGGCCATATTACCTATTTGTCTGATGAGGCGATGGGTCAGAAATTTGGCCGCGAGCTGCGTAGTGGCCAGATCCAGTATGGTTACGATGTTGAATTTCAAATCGAAAGTTATCTACGTTATCAGAGCTCCAGTTTTGTTGAGCGTTTTGATGCCAATACCTATTTGTTGATGACCAAAGCACTGGATTATTTTGATCCCGCCAAAGCCTTTGATGATGATCTGAATGCCACGATGCAAGGCATTAAAGCCAAAACGCTGGTGATGTCCTTTACCAGTGACTGGCGGTTCTCGCCGCTACGTTCATTGGAAATTGTCGATGCCCTGCTCAGCGCCGGTAAGCAGGTCAGTTATGCCGAAATTGAAGCCCATCAGGGTCATGATGCGTTTTTAATGCCGATACCGCGTTATATGGAAATTTTTGGTACCTATATGCAGCAAGTTGCCAAAGAGGTGAACAGCTGATGACATTACGCGTCGATTTACAGATCATCAGTGACTGGATTCCGGATGGTGCCCGCGTTCTGGATTTGGGTTGTGGTAATGGCACGCTTCTCAATCATCTGCAAGAACGCAAAGTCACCGGTTATGGTCTTGAAATTGATAACAGCAAGTTCGCTGATTGTCTGCGTGCCGGCATTAATGTCATTCAGGCAGATTTGGATGAAGGGCTCAGCCAATTTGCCGATCAGAGTTTTGACTATGTAATTTTATCGCAAACACTGCAGGCGATTAAACGCCCGGACTTTTTATTGCAGGAAATCATGCGCGTCGGACGCCACGGTATTATTGGATTTCCTAATTTTGGTCACTGGCAATGCCGTTGGCAATTGAGCCTGAGGGGACATATGCCGGTCTCCAAAAGCCTGCCCAATCACTGGTTTGATACGCCAAATATTCATTTGTGCACGATCCGGGATTTTGAGCAGTTATGCCGGGATAATCATTTCAACATCATCAGTCGCAGTGTCGTTAATCACGAATATAAAGACACGTTAGCTATTCGCCTGCTACCTAACCTGTTTGGCGAAACCGCCGTTTATCTGGTGCAAAACCAACCCAAATAATATGAAAAAATATCAACACGACTTTATCGAATTTGCCCTGCAAACCAGCGTGCTGCGATTTGGCAGTTTTACACTGAAATCCGGCCGGCAAAGCCCGTATTTTTTTAACAGCGGTCTGTTTAACAGTGGCGCCACGCTGGCACACTTAGGCCGTTTTTATGCGCAGTGCATCGTTGATAGCGGTTTAGAATTTGATGTGTTGTTTGGCCCTGCTTATAAAGGTATTCCGCTGGCATCAACGACGGCGATTGCGCTCGCTGATCAGCACAACCTTGATATGCCTTATGCTTTTAACCGTAAAGAAGCCAAAGATCATGGTGAAGGTGGCCAACTGGTCGGTGCGCTGCTCACCGGCAAAGTATTGATTATCGATGATGTCATTTCTGCCGGGACGTCCGTCGGTGAATCAGTCGCCATGATCCGAGCAGCTGGCGCTGAACCTGCCGGCGTTGTGATCGCACTGGATCGACAGGAACGTGGCAAAACTGAAAAATCAGCCATTGCTCAGGTGGAAGCTGATTATGGTATTCCGGTTATCAGCATTATTTGTCTGGCGGATTTACTGCAATACCTTGATGGCCAGGCTGAACTGCAAAGCCATCGAGATGCGGTCTTTGCATATCGCAAAGAATATGGCGTTTAAACCGGGCCAATAATCAGCCTTAATGCGATAAGCACCGTTACAACCTCAAAACAGCGTTTGATCCAGCGATTGCCCCATCGCAACGCTAAATGTGAGCCTAGATAACCGCCGATCAACGATCCAAACAATAAAGCGGGCAGCCAGTCCCAGCGAATATCCCCAAGTATGCCTAAAGTGATAGCACCGGCACCATTCCAGAATAATCCGACCAGAATCAGTGTATAGGCGACTGCCCGCTGGTAATCCATACCGAACCACAGTATCAGCCACAGTGTGACAAATAAGCCGGTACCGGACGTCAGCGAACCATTTAAAATACCTAGTAAAAACAACATGATACCGCCATGCAAATAGCCATCTGAGTCACGGCGCACCGGTTGATAATCTTGACCCAGCTGCGGTTTTAAATATGAATAAACACCCAGACATCCCGTTAAGATACCGAGCGCTATTTCAGCGATACGATCCGGTACCAGTAAAATCAGACTACCACCCAGTACCACACCCGGCAGACCAGCTATCAGTATCAGTAAAACAAACTGTCGCTCCAAACGGCTGGTCGACATATAACGCAAGGCAGCACCGATACCAAGAGCCACACTGGCCACTTTATGGGTGGCCAGTGCCACGGCAAAACTCAAGCCAAGAAAAATCAGCACCGGAAACTGAATCAAACCCGCACCGCCGCCGCTGAGGGCCGAAAAGGTATTGGCCAGCAGAGAAATAACAAACAGAATACAATGCTCGAGCAGTGTCAAAATTTAAGCCGTTTAATCGAGTTGGAGAATAAGGATGATACGCAAACACCTGCTGTGCAGCAGCTTTTTGTTAAGTTTTTGTATGGCCAGCACCAGCGTTTATGCCGGTCAATTATTCCGCTTTAATGATGAAAGCGGTACGCCTACGCTAAGTAAAACGCTACCACCGGAAGCTGCGCAACAAGGTTACGATATCCTTGATGATCAAACCATGCGTTTAATTGAACGGGTCCCCCCCAGGTTAACCGAAGCGGAACTGGCCGAACAAGCTGAACGCAAGGCCGCTGAACAGGAAGCCCAACAAACCGCTGCAGCCGAAGCAAAACAGGCTGCGATCTTAAAACGCGAGCAAAGCCTGCATGATCAGAATCTGCTGAATATTTATCGGTCAGAGGATGAATTGCTTGCCGCCCGCGATAAGGATCTCAGCTACCGTCAAGACCAGCTTAAGGCACTTACCGAAAAGCAACCAGCACTTGTGCAAAGACTGGCCGAGGTCCAGCATCAAGCTGCTCAAAAAGAACTCAACGGTGAAGTGATTACTGAAAATCTACAGAAAAGACTCACGGCAGCTGAGCAAGAATTAAGTAATAATCAGTTGATGATTCATGAACTTGAAGCGGAAATCATGATGCTCAGTCAACAATACGAGCAAGATCGGCAACGCCTAAATGAATTACTGCGTATTCGTCAGCGTTAAACCAGCACATCCAATTCGCTGAGCAGCAATTGATTCTCAGTGTGTGTGCCGATGGTGATTCGCAAAAACTGATCAATACGTGGCTTGTTAAAGTGGCGGATAATGATGCCTTTGTCACGCAGCGATGCGGCTAAATCTTTCGCATCATGTTGCGGATGTCTAGCAAAGACAAAATTGGCCGCTGAGGGTAAAACCTCAAAGCCCATTTCGTGCATAGCGGTACTGACCAAATCACGTTCCGCGATAACCGTTTTGCGGCAGTCCTCGAAATATGCTCTGTCTTCAAACGCAGCAACCCCGGCAGCAATCGCCAGACTGTCCAGCGGGTAGGAGTTAAAACTGTCTTTAACACGAACCAGCGCCTCAATTAAATCGACATGGCCAATGGCAAAACCAATCCGCATACCGGCTAGCGAACGTGATTTCGACAAACTTTGAGTGACCAGTAAATTCGGATATTGCCGGGTCAACGGGATTGCCGTTTCACCACCGAAATCGATATAGGCTTCATCAACAACAATGACCGACTCAGTATTGGTTTTTAACAACGTTTCAATATCACGTAGCGCCAACAAACGGCCGGTCGGCGCATTGGGGTTTGGAAAAATAATACCGCCGTTAGGCTGATGATAATCGGCAATATTCAGCGAAAAATCTTCGTCTAAGGGGATGGTCTGAAAATCAATTCCATACAGCTGGCAATACACCGGGTAAAAGCTGTAGGTAATATCCGGAAATAAAATCGGCTGCGGGTGTTTAAACAAACCATAAAATGCATGCGCCAGCACTTCATCGGAGCCATTGCCGACAAACACATTGCTGCTATCCACTTTGTGATAATCAGCAATCGTTTGTTTTAAAGCCCCCCCATCCGGCACCGGATACAAGCGCAAACGATCAGTTGCCGCCATTCGAATAGCGTCGATAACTTTAGGTGATGGGCCAAATGGGTTTTCATTGGTATTGAGCTTGACCAGATTAGCGCCACGCGGCTGTTCGCCAGGCACATACGGCTCCAACTTATCGACAAAATCACTCCAAAAACGGCTCATATCAATCTTTTAAACGATATTCAGCGCTACGGGCATGCGCAGTCAGACTCTCACCACGCGCTAAAACTGAAGCTATTTTGCCCAGCGTTTGTGCGCCTTCTGCAGACACCTGGATCAGGCTGGAACGTTTTTGAAAATCATATACGCCCAGCGGCGAGCTGAACCGCGCGGTCCGTGATGTCGGCAGCACGTGATTCGGACCGGCGCAGTAATCGCCCAGCGCTTCCGGTGTATAACGGCCCATAAAAATCGCACCGGCATGGCGGATTTGTTTAGCCATCTCGGCCGCATTGTCGACCGACAACTCCAGATGTTCGGCAGCAATAAAGTTGGCAACTTCC
>JAWWAG010000128.1:0-5143 GCA_033721795.1 Methylophaga sp.
ATACTCAGCGTCAAATATTTCCAAGAAACATTTCCACGCAAGTACCCACACAAATTACTTGATACCAGTTTGTTAAAGAGCGTTTGCCAGTACCTGCCGGCAAAGAAGCGAGAATTATACAGACACTCGCTTCGGTGTCAATCACATTGTGACAGTTTAATGAATGATTACTAAAGCTGAAATTTGTGATAAAAATTGGTGGGCCGTCTGCGACTCGAACGCAGGACCATCGGATTAAAAGTCCGGTGCTCTACCAACTGAGCTAACGGCCCAAACCAAGCGCGACATATTACTTGATCTGAGGAAAATGACAAGCCCTGAATCGGCATTTTTTTCAATTTAATGACTCGAGGTGTTTATGGCAGTTATCCCCAAACCGGACGACAAACAAATTAGCAATGCTTTGCACTATGCTGAGACCCTTCGGGAGATTGATGATGATCATCATGGTGTAGCTCATGTACTGCTCTATCTCGCCGAGTATTCACGCCAACTGAAAACAGTTACTGATGCTGCAGACCATTATATGCGCTTCGGTCAGGATGTGCAGTTACACACCAATCTGGCAAAGGCTTTGGAAAAACTCGCTGCCTATGAACTTGAAGCCGAGCGCCTCGAAGCACCGCAATTCGGACTCGATTAAATCTGGTATGGCGTTGGATCAATAATACCGGCGTCCGCGAAACCTTGCTGTCGAAACCGGCATGAGTCACAACGGCCACAGGCACGGCCATGACTATCCGCCTGATAACAAGATATAGTCTGGCTGTAATCAACACCAAGCTTGGTGCCTTGTTGGATAATTTCCGCTTTGCTGAGCTGCATTAAAGGTGCATGGATTTGTAAATGATGACCTTCAACCCCGCGTTTGGTGGCAAGATTGGCCATTGTTTCATACGCCTTTATATAGTCAGGCCGACAATCAGGGTAACCGGAATAATCCACCGAATTGACGCCGACAAAAATCGCATCGGCCTCAAGGACTTCCGCCCAACCAAGAGCAATGGACAGAAATATGGTATTACGCGCGGGCACGTACGTCACCGGAATACCGGCAGCATGTTGTTCTGGAATGGCAATATCAGCCGTTAGTGCTGAGCCGCCGATACTACGCAAATCAATACTAACCACTTTGTGTTCAACGACGCCCATATTTTTGGACACTTGCAATGCCGCCTCTAATTCAGTCGCATGGCGCTGGCCGTAATCAAAACTCAGCGTATAACATGCAAAACCCTGTGACTGCGCAATCGCCAGTACCGTTGTTGAATCCAGACCCCCCGATAATAAAACAATTGCATTAGGCTTCATATTCAACGTCCCTGCGCATCTTGCCAGAGATATTTGTGCAATTGAATTTGCATTCGTACCGGCAAATTGTCTTTTATGATCCATTCAGCAAGATCAGTGGGGTTTAAATCACCATGTACCGGTGAAAACAGAATTTCGCAACGCTCAGGAAGGTCATATTCGGCCAGTTTTTTCACTGACCAGTCATAATCTTCTCGATTACAGATGACAAATTTCAGCTGATCTTTTTGGGTCAATAAATCCAGATTGCTATAACGGTTTTTGCTGTCTTCTTTTGAAGCCGGGGTTTTTAAATCCATGACCCGCACCACACGCGAATCAATATTGCTGATATCCATCGCGCCGCTGGTTTCCAGTGACACCTCAACATTTAAGTCGCAAAGCGCCGTCAGCAATTCACGGCAAGTGTTTTGTGCCAGCGGTTCACCACCAGTGACGGTAACGTAACGCGGCTGATAACTGGCAACTTCGGCAACAATATCACTGATGTCACGCTTTTCGCCGCCATAAAAAGCATATTCCGTATCACAGTAACCACAGCGCAATGGACAACCGGTCAGACGAACAAATACAGTTGGTAACCCTACCGTACGGGTTTCACCTTGCAGTGAGTAAAAGATCTCGGTGATACGACATTGCGCCATTGTGATAACTCAATGGGGCGCGTTTACTGTGCTTGCTGAATGCGATCCAGTCGCACTTTAGCAAGCCGCGCAGCCGAGCTGTCCGGGTATTGTTCAAGCACTTGATTTAACGTCGCTTGCGCCTTATCAACCTGACCCGCTTCAAACTCGCTGAAACCACGCTTTAGCAAGGCATCTGGAACTTTACTACTCTCCGGATACTGATCTAACACCATTTGGAAAGCTGTGATGGCTTGATCAAATTTACGTACCACGTAATTGGCCTCACCCTGCCAGTAGTATACATTCGGTAAATAACTGCTTTGCGGGTACTGTTGCGGGAAACTGGCCAGCGCAACAATAGCTTCTTCATATTGACCACTGCGTAATGTTTGCAGGGCCGCCTGATATGCAGCTTCACCATTTTCAACGGATACGGGACCATTGCTGGCAGTGGTGCTAACGGCTGAACCACTTTCAGCGGTTTCAGCTAATTCGGCGCCAGCTGCTTGGCTGGCAATATCAGCCGATTCTGAAGAGAGTGCCGGATTATTGCTGGTTGTTGGCGGTTGTATAGCCAAAGCTTCGATCCGGTCATCTAAATCTATATATTGTTCACGCTGGCGTTCCTGCATTTTTTCCAGCTCGTGACGTAATTCTTCATTGGTGCCATTCAAGCGCTGCACTTCACGCTGTAATTGATCGACCTGAGTGATCAAATTGCTTAACCCTTGTCCCTGAATAATACGTTCCAGTCTGTCGACACGTTGGATTAAAGCATCTGTTTCTTCAGCAACACTGACAGCAGGCGCCGCTAGGGCGCCTACCAATAAAGCCAGCACAAAACGTTTTTGGCTTTTTTCAAACATTTTTTATCGACCTGTATAAACGATTTCTACCCGGCGATTTTGCGCCCAGGCTGATTCGCCACTACCATCAACAGCAGGACGTTCTTCACCAAAGCTGGTAACCCTGAACTGATCCGCACTGGCACCTTGCAACATTAACAATTGGCGAATAGACAGTGCACGACGCTCACCAAGCGCTAAGTTGTACTCACGTGAACCACGCTCATCGGTATGACCTTCAAGACGGACTGAAATATTCGGGTTTTTACCCAGATATTCAGCATGTGCATCCAGAATTGGCTGATCTTCAGCACGGACACTGGCACTATCATAGTCAAAATAAATGACACGATTAGACAGCGGGCTGTTTGGATCATTAAGTTCGTTACCGGTGTAACCACCTTCACCAACTACTACACGCGCTTCGGCCCCCATATCGTCGCCATCAGCACCTGAACCATTAACACCTGAGGTTTCTGCGCCCAGATCTTCAACCAGCACATCATCACCGGCCAGTTCACCATCTTTGGTCGTGTTACTGCTACATGCACCAAGCCATAATGCGGCCAACAACAATGCGTATAACTTCAGACTTTTCATAACAAAATACTCCTGGAAAAAATTATTGCTTAAGTGGTGACCAAGCTGGTTCACGCACCATTGTTCCGGACTCGCTCAAACGTTGATGGATCCGGCCATCAACAGAGACCGCAGCGAGCACGCCACGACCTTTTTGCTCTGAAGCATACAGGATCATTTTGCCATTCGGCGCGAAACTCGGCGATTCATCACGGCCGCCTTCAGTCAGGATCTGTACGCTGCCGCTGCGCAGATCCTGCACAGCGATATAAAATTTGCCACCGGTGCCATGCACCATGGCCATCAAGTTGCCATCGGGTGAAATATCGGGCGAGGCATTGTAATTACCTTCAAAAGTCAGCCGTTCAGCACGACCACCATTGACGGGTACTTTATAAATTTGCGGATTACCGCCGCGATCAGAGGTAAAAATAATGTTCCGGCCATCAGGTGTGAATGCCGGCTCAGTATCAATAGCCTGAGAATTGTTGGTAATACGCAGCAAATCGCCACTGGCCAGTTCCATTACATATATTTCCGGATTGCCGTTTTTCGACAAGGTTACGGCCAGTTTTTTACCATCCGGCGACCATACTGGCGCACTGTTGATACCATCAAATGACGCGACAGATTTACGCTGGCCACTTCGCATTTGCTGAACAAAAATCTCGGTATTACCGTTCTCAAATGATACATAAGCTAATTGATCACCATCGGGTGACCAGTTAGGCGACATGATAGGTTGGGTTGACTGCAGTACTGTGCGTGGATTCGCACCATCGGCATCAGAGATCTGCAATGCATAACGTTTTTTGCCATCGGTGGCCGTCATTTGTGTGACAAAAGCCAGACGCGTCGAAAAAATACCTTTTTCACCGGTCAACGTTTCATAAACAATATCAGCGATTTGATGTGCCAGACTACGCATGCCAGAAGCCGGCACATTATAGCGTTTGCCGACCAGCTGCTCACCTTTAAAAACATCAAACAGCTGAAATTGCACTTCATAGTTTTCGCCATCCTGGCTTTTTACCTTACCAATCAATAAGCCTTCTGAACGCAATAAACGCCAGTCAGAAAAGTTGATATCAGCCTGATCATGTGGCTGTGAAATCAGATCCTGTTCATCAACAGGGGCAAAACGGCCGGTACTGGCCAAATCATTTTTGATGACTTCTGCAATATCTTCAGGCGGCGCAACACCCTCCTCGCCAAACGGCACAATCGCTATTGGCAAAGCAGCATCTGAACCACCGGTGATCTCAATCTTGAGCACCGCCTGCGCCTGCACCGGCATCAAAAAAATGGCCATTAACAGCAGTATTCGCATAAATTTTGGTGCCATGTTAAATCCTCTTATTCGGGTTTAAATTCGAACTGAATACCTTCACGGATAATTTCCTCTGCCGCAGCTGCATCCGATGGCATTGGCATCGGCGCAGCTTTATAAACAGCATTTTCTGCAGAACGATCAAACAGCGCATTACCACTACTATTGATGATTCTGACACTTTTCACATCGCCACCCGGTATCAGTTTCACTTCCAGTGTCACGACCAAGCCAGCTTCTGCACTGCTGGGTTTCACCCAATAACGCTTAACCCGTTGCTGGATCTGCTGTGCGTAAACATTGAGCACACCGGCAATGCGGGTTTGCTCCCGCTGTTCAGCTTCGGCATCTAGTTGTCGCTGTAAGTCTTGTTCTGCACGGTTACGCGCTTCTTGTTCAGCTTTTCGCTTTGCTTCGGCCTCGGCTTCTGCTTTACGTTTCGCTTCTTCCTC
>JAWWAG010000129.1:0-5080 GCA_033721795.1 Methylophaga sp.
AATCGCCAGCAACAGCACTGCTCCGCCAGTCAGCGTATAAATGATATAAGTCCGCCCCGCTTTAAGGGCCTGTTCGGTTCCACGGTGTACGACTAATGGATAGGTAGACAGCGTCAGCATTTCGTAGAACAAAAAGAAGGTAAACAGGTTACCGGCCAGGGCAACCCCCATGGTGCTGGCCACACATAGACTGAAAAAACCAAAAAAACGACTGCGATTGGCTGAATTTTCGAGATAGCCGACAGCATAGATAATCGTCAGCAGCCAGAGAACTGCAGATAAACTTGCAAAGATGATTGACAACGAGTCAGCTTTCAAAATGAAAGCAACACCCGGCACCATGTTAAATCGTATTTCATAATCCACCCCGTGAAATATTCCCCAGGCCATAACCACCACGAGAATAAGCTTTATCAAAGCGACACTCAGGTTCACGATAGTTCTTAAAAGGTGGCCTTTTTCAGGCAAAGTAAAGATTATCAGTGCGGCAAACAGCGGCGTTATCAGCGTTAATAGCGGCAACCAGGTATTCAATGTCATTGCGAGCCCACCACTTCAAATGGTAACGACATTACTGATAGCACAGGCTCAGCAATCAGCCCTAATCCCAGTGCCGTTAATGCCAGAATCATCGGGATAACCTCCAGACTTTTCGATGGATGGTAGAACGTATCCGTATCAGAACTCTCTAGGAAGGATGCATGGTAAATTCTGAATACATATGCTGCCGAGAGTAATCCACCTGCCAATAAAACCAGCACCCACCACCACTGCCCACTTTCAAGGCTGGCCTGAAGCAATAGCCACTTAGCTGCAAAGCCACCGGATGGAGGCAGACTCATTAGTGATACCCCGGCCAACCCAAAGGAAAACAGCGAAAATGGTAAGAAACGGCTCACACCTGTCAGGGCATCAACGCGGTTACTCCCCATGGACAGAATCAGATTGCCAGCTGCGAGAAACATGGCAGCCTTGGCCAGTGCGTGGCTGATAACCTGCAATGTCATTCCTTGTTGAGCTTGCAATGACACTGATTCCGACACTGCAAACGTGAGTGGGAATAACAAAAAAAGGTAACCAATCTGGGCGACCGAAGAGTAGGCAACCACTTGCTTAAGTTGCTGTTTCCGGCATGCCAGCCAACTTCCCCAGATCACTGCCACACTCCCCAACAAACCAACCAGCTGGGCTAAAACAAAATGCCCCAGGTGTTCGCCAAATTCCAGCCATAATCTTGCAGCAATATAAAAAGAAGCCTTGACCACCAGTGCCGATAACAATGCACTCACTGGCGATTTTGCAATGCTGTGCGCTGGTGGTAACCATCTGTGAAAAGGAAACAGTGCTGTTTTCACGGCCAATCCAATAATCATCAGTATCAGCGCGAGTCTGGCACCCATTGGCTCAGAAAAATCTTCCAACAAACCAACCACACCGGCAATCGACAAAGTGCCAAATTGCCCATAGAGCAATGCAACACCCAGCAAATAAAAGAGTGACCCTAATAATGCTGCAAACAAGTACCTGAGTGATGCACGCAACGCTGCTGCATTGCCACCCAATGCCACAAGACCAACCGCGGAGAGACTTATCAGCTCGAGCCCGACGTAGAGATTAAATAAATCACCACCTAACCAGACAGTATTCAGCCCAGACCACAGAAACCAGAATAACGGCCAGAAATACCGATGCCAGTATTTGTCCGGATCGATGTAAACGCCTGCATGCCACCCACAGGCGCTGGCCACTACTGCCGTCAACAATATAAAAGTGACGGCAAGCCCATCCACGCGCAGCGCAATACCCAGTGGAGCATCCCAACCACCAAGCCCATAATAGAAGCCACCATCCTGTGCCACGACCAGCCAAAGCCCAAGCGATACCAAAATCTGAACTAAAATACCGGCCCACGTTACCCGACGGCCTCCGGTAAAGTTTGTCAGCAGCGTTAGTACAGCCAAAGCGAGCGGCGTAAATAACATTCCGGCCATCAACCATAATGTCATTACGATTTTTTCTCCCTGGTGTTCAGATCCCCTTCAAGGCTGGTCATACCAGACAAATGAAAATAACGTCGGATCAACACTACAGCCATTGCGGTAGCAGCAATGGCAACCACAATGCCGGTAAGCACCAATGCCTGTGGAATCGGATCCGCCCCGTCATGATGTTGGGGTAACCCAACCAGTATCAGAAACACACCGGACCCCATGACATTAAAAGCCAGTAATTTGCGAAGCAGATGGGATAATTGCAGCAATCCGAGCAGACCGATGCCAAATAAAATCGCGCCAGTCAGGGCGTATAACAGTGATCCTGTCATTAAGACGCCCCTTCTTCAGGGTCTTCAGCGTCGTTGACCGGTGCCGAAACGAAAAGCGCTAATAACACCATAGCAATAGAGAATGTCAGAACTGTCTCAATGATTAAGATCAAAGATTTTGTCAAATTCGGTGGATAGCCAAGAAAGGCACTGCCACCAATCGCACTCGCCACACCTACCAATAGAAACACCATAAACCCCAGAACCAAGCCAAGACGCAACAACAGGCCTGGTTGGAGAAATGCCATTGGAATACCGCTTAAACGCATCAAAACACCCGTGGCAGCCAATACAGCACCCGCTTGAAATGCACCGCCAGGCCGGTCAGAACCCGCCCATAATAAGTATCCCGCAAGCATTAGCATCAACGGTAAAAACCAGCGTTGCAATGCGTAGAGTAAGGAATCTGAGGTTCTCAGTTCCGGATCTTCGAGAGAAGCAGTTTTAGCCATTGATATCCCGGCAATACCTGCAATCACTAGCACGCCAATTTCCAGCAAAGTGTCGTAACTGCGAAAATTCAGTAAAACTGCCGTAATCGGATGTTCTACTCCGCTAAGATTGAGGTTTTGGTAAACCAGTTGTGGCAGATTCACAGGCGGCGGATTGCCGGCAATGTTCCAGATACTGATACTGACCAAACCAACTAGCGTAAGGCATCCCAGAGTAATAAAACCCACTCGCATCATAGAGCCGGCCTTACTTTTTTATCCTGTTATGCGAGGAACGACCAAAATGACTGACAGCATCCAATAGCAGCACACCGGTCAGGCCGGCACCAATCGCGGCTTCAGCCAAAGCAATATCAGGCGCTTGCAATCTGACCCATGCTATGGCCATCAGCAGACCAAAGGCAATAAATACCACAACGGCACGAAATAAATTCCGTGACAACAATGCCGCCGATGCTGTCGCTAACAAAGCGAAAACGATCAAACCATCCAGCAACCATTCAATCATAAGGATTCCTGTCAGTAGGGCGCTCAGGATCCTTCGACCAAACTGCTTTGGCAATGAGGTGAGCAGATGTAGCACTGGCCGCTAATGCCACGGCCCAAATTAGGATCACTTTCATTGCTGTTGCAAGAGAAGAAACAGACAGAAGCAATGCTAAAGCGATAAATCCCAGGCCCAGATTATCCACCTTGGTCAGGGCATGAATACGTGTAAGTGTATCTTTGAAACGAAATAGCCCCAGCGTACCAATGGCAAAAAACAGGCAACCTGTCACCAGAAGGAATACTTGAATAAACATCAATACCGACATCATGGTTGCCTCTCATCGATGCGAATTACCCGCGTCACAAAACCGACAATAGCCAACACGGACAATAATGCCAAAATCAGTGCCACATCTCTAAGTGCCGGCGCCCCCTGAGCCTCTGCCAGTACCAGCAACAAAGCAACACCAGTGGTGCCGAATAACTGGGATGCCAGCATGCGATCAGCAGCGGTCGGTCCCAGCCAGATGCGAGTAAGCGCCACCAGTAAATTCAACAGCAGAAAAGCCCCGATTAGATTTAATACCAAGGTCATTACTTTTCTTCCATCTGGTCAGTATTTTCTTTAAGTACCAGACCGAAAACTCGCGCCACTCTGTCTTCAACAGCACTCACATTGTCTTCAATCGGAGCCCGGGTATCCAGACAATGCAGGTACAATCGGTTTCTCTCCAACTTAACACTCAGGGTACCGGGCATCAGCGACATAGTATTTGCCAGCAGCCAGCGTGGGCTTCCCTCTGTCAGACTGAGATTAACAACGTAATAACCAGGACTGACAGGCAAAGAGGGTGACAACAAACGCCGGGCAACATCAATCCCTGCCAAAACGGATCGCCCGATAAAAAACAACATAAAAGTAATAAATGAAATCAGTTGGATCCGTTGCTTATCAGCAGGAAAAAGGCGCAAAGAGATAAATGTGACAAGTAAGGTAATGAGCAGACCCGGCGCGATTCCGGATATATCCCCTTCGGTAAGCGCCCACCAGATGAGCAACAGCAATAACATTCGTCGAGGAATCGCTCTGATTGTCTTCATGAATGCACCATATCATGATCTGCTAAAAGAGATGCTTAACAGTAAAAAGGCTAACACAACAGCAATTCATATCGTTTTTTGCAGGAAAAACTTTTGTAGAGGAAAGTGGATGCTCCAAATACTAACGAGAAACAGTGATAGTTCAAAATAGTTGAGAAAGCTTGCCTGCGGGCAGTTATAGCAAAAACCTAATGCCAACTAATCCTACAAATTTCATAAAAAAAGCGCTGGCAATTTTTATTGACAGCGCTTTTTTTCAATACAAAAGTTTCTAGATGTTAATGATAATGTTCAATCATAAACAAAAAATTTACAGTTCTTTTTCAGCACCAATTTCATAAAGCTCTAAATTGACTTCTTCGATGTCACCGGTAGCCGCGTTCACATCAACTTTGTATTCACGACCATGTACATTAAGGATGTCATATTCATAGGTTACGTTGCCCTCCATACCGACTTCGTATTCCATTGATATGACATCGCCAGGGACAAAATCCAGCGCGATTTTCCGAGCATCCGCTTCAGAAATTTTGGCATATTTTTCAAATACTGGGTCACCGGCTTCAACTTCTCGCTCAACCTCGGTAACAAATCCCTCTTCAGCGTTACATTCGACATTGTAAGTGTTGCCATCGGCCGTCGCTTCAATATCAAACTCATAAGTTGGATCGTCACCTTCCATCTTCATTTCCAGTTTGCGTGCATTACCCGGGAT
>JAWWAG010000130.1:0-5011 GCA_033721795.1 Methylophaga sp.
AAAAATAGGCTGCGAGTTTGGTCTGGAACATTTTGGCAGCGGTATTGATTTCTCACATAGTTTGCATGAACTGGATGTTGAGTATCTGAAAATTAACGGCAATTTCGTCGAAAATATGGCGCATGATCTGGAAAATCAGGCCGCAGTGAAAGCCATTATTGATATGGCCAAACAAGCCAAAAAACGTTGTATTGCAGAATTTGTTGCGGATGCCAATAGCTTGGCCTTGTTATGGCGTTTGGGCGTGGATTACGCACAGGGCTTTTATATTCACGAGCCATCACCGCATCTTGATTATAACTTCGACGAAGAAGCATAAAAAAACGGGGCAAGAACCCCGTTTTTTTGTTAAACCTTAACGCTGTTGCAGCGCAACGATGCGTGACTCCAAAGGTGGGTGGGTCATAAATAAAGCACTCAAACCACCTTTACGGCCACCCGAAATACCCAGCGTGTGTAATTGATCCGGTAACGGTTCTGTCGAAGTCCCGGCCAGACGTCTTAAAGCGGCAATCATTTTCGGTGCGCCGACCAGGTTAGCCGCCCCTGCATCAGCTCGGAATTCACGCTGACGGCTAAACCACATAACGATAATACTGGCCAGAATCCCCAGAACCAGTTCAGCAATAATCGATGTGATCCAAAATGCCGGTCCATGACCACTTTCGGTTTTAAATACAACCCGATCGACCAGATGACCAATCACTCGCGACAACACGATAACAAAGGTGTTAACCACCCCTTGAATCAGCGCCATGGTCACCATATCGCCATTAGCAATATGACTGACTTCGTGAGCCAGTACGGCTTCAACTTCATCCTGCGTCATTGATTGCATTAAACCAGTACTGACAGCAACCAGAGCATTATTCTTATTGGCACCGGTGGCAAAAGCATTCGGATCCGGTGCATTGTAAATGGCAACTTCCGGCATTCCGATGCCGGCTTTTTCTGCCTGACGGGCAACTGTCTCCAGTAGCCAGCGTTCGGTGCTGTTACGTGGTTCGGTGATGACTTCAGCGCCGGTCATGCGTTTGGCAGTCCATTTAGAAATCAGCAGCGAGATAAATGAACCACTGAAACCAATGACGGCTGCCATAATCAGCAGCGCATTCATATCGAGACCGCCCTGTTCATTAAGCATGCCATCAATACCCAGCAGCCGCATGGTCATGCTGAGTACGGCTAATACCGCGATATTAGTGCCGAGATATAACAAAATGCGTTTCATTTACTGTTCTCCAAGAATGACTGAAGCCTTATATGGCAACATTTAGCGGTTTTTCAAGCGCATTTTACAATTGTAACTGCAACTGTGTTGCCAGATTTTGACCATGTTGTAAAACATCCGCTGAACCATGTGCAAACTTCAGGCTGCAGATCACCTGATTTTGGCTAAAACGCGACCCTGCGGCCGGCAGATCGCAAGCCTGTTCCGGCCAGTCAAACTGGACCGGAATTGTTACATCCTGATGGGCGTAACAGCAATACCAAACACTGGGAGGAGCTACCGGCAAATTCTCAACCTCGGGCAATTGTCCCTGACAGGCCTGTAAATGCCAGTCCATCAGCGGCCATTGCGTCGGTAGGCACTGTAGTGAGGCACTGGGCCGTGGGTTCAATTCCAGTAACCAAATTTGCTCCTCATCATCAATAATAAAATCCAGAGACTGATAGCCTCGCAACGCCAATGTTTGGCTAAGTTTTCCGCAGGTTTTTAATAGCCATTTTCGCTGTGCAGTGTTTATCTCAAGACGGTTAGTCACGGCCAATAACCGATAGTCATCCTGGCCAGGCGCCCGGCAATATTGCTGATTCAGACTGATTAGCCGGACTTCGCCCGCTGCAGCGATAAATAAAACCGAACCGCTGCGACCATGTATCTTTTGTTGGTAATAGACCGCTGATGATGCAGATAGGGCGGGCCGTTGAATATGACTGCCACCCCAGCGTTGTGAATGTTTTTGTAAAAAAAGATGCGGATTGGCGGGACGTGAAAATTGACTAGGCGGGTGGCGGATGGCCAAATCCGATAATAGTGCAAACCAGCGAGACGGCGTCAGGCAGGTTTGCAAAGCCGGTAAACTATTATTTGCTGACTGAATATTCGCCGGCAGCATTGCCAGACAATTAAAAAACCGCTCAATTCCGGTCCCGATAATTAAAATGGCTTGTTGATTATTTGCCAATGCATTAATCGTTTGCAGAAACTGATGCGCGCTAAGCTGATGAAAGTCAGGTAACAGCAGATGTTGCTCAACAACGGCAAGGGTATCTCTGTCGCCAAACTGATCAGCGACCCGAACCGGATAACCGGCCCGGGCCGCCATTTGTGCCAAAAACCGCCCGCTTTGGGCGGCTATCAGGATCAGTGGTTTAGGAACTTGTTCAGACCAGTTTACGGGCGCCATCAAAGGCATTACGGAAGTCCAGATATACCGGTTTTTCGCTGTCCAGTGTTTCTCTCAACAAAGCTTGTTGCAATTTATATTTGACGTTACCAATTGCCAGCGCGCCGATACCCACTGCGTCCGGACAATTTGTGGCCAGCTTTAACGGGGTGCCGTTATCCATCAGCTCAATACCTTCGATACCGAGCGGCGCCACCGCATTGACATCCCCGGCGACTTTCAACTGTTTGGCATCACCCAGTACAGAGGCATTCAGCACCTGAATTCCGGCTTTGGCTGCGCAGAAAACCACATCTGCATTGGATAATAAGCGTGCTTTGTCAGCATCGGAGGCGGCGGTGGTGCCACGTAAAGACACGCCATAACGTTTTTTGGCTTCGTCAGCGAATTCCAGCGCCGTATCAATTGAAAAGTGATCAACGATAGTTGTGTCAGCACCTTGTTGGGCAGCAATCACTGCTGTTGCCAGACCAACCGGACCGGTACCGCCGAATACAACAGCACGGCAGCCTTTAAAATCCTGTTTAAAATTTTTCTTCAGTTCGCGTTCGACGCAGGCAACCAGCGCTGCAGCAGTCGTAAAGGCACCACTTGGGTCAGCAAATACTGAAATTTCAAATGGTGGTGACATGGCTTTTTTAGCGGCCTCAAGCATATCCATGGCCACACCGATATCACGGCCTCCAATAAACATACCGGTCATTTTGACACCGGCAGGTCCACGCGAAAAAATCGCATCCTGTACTAAGCCCGCAACTTCTTTCAACTCGACATTGTTGTACGGCATCAACACATCGTAGCCGGCATCGAGCGCCATATTGATATCAAACGGACTGTTATGCTTCATCGGGTTAATCATATGAATGATCGAACGTTTAGCCATGATGACTCCTTAATTGAGAAACTGTCAGTGGCGCAGCCAAATGCTTGATGCGGGCACCCTGCGAGGCAGCCTCACTAATATTAATGACAATATCTTTAAGTGCAGTATGCTGCGCGCAATAATTCTGCAAGTGTTGTTGGAGCTGTTCAGCCGCGGTATCACTGTCAACAAAAACACAGCCTGTCGGCCCCCAGGAGCTCTGGGCGATACCTTGATGGCCTGCCTGCCTCGCTTGTTCAACGAGCTCTGCAACGTTGGGACTGGTAAATAAGCCGCCCTGCACTGGCGCAAAATGCGCACCAATCAGTGCTTGTATTTCGGTAACAGCGCTGCCGAAAGCATCAATATTTCGCTCTGCCAGCGCTGGCAGTAACTGCATCAGTGTTAGCTGGCAAATTGCCTGACTATTGGCTTTGGGAAAATCAGGTAATTGCTTAAATGCCCGCGTTTCAGCTTCACCATGAACGCCCTGATATTGTGGATCAAAAACTAGCAATACCCGCCACTCGGCTGGAAACGGCATATTAATGAGCATCGGTGGCAGCAGACTGTTTTCGCCAAGACCACCATCAACAACAAAACCGCCATGATCAAAGGTGTTTATACCGATGCCGGAGCGTTGACCGCGCGCCATAATACTGGCGATTTCAGCGGTATTTAACGGCAATTTATAAAACTCAGCCAGCGCGCGGCCGACCGTTAATGCCAGTTGTGTACCTGAGCCCAAACCGGCATGCTCCGGGATTAATTCAATGACCGTCAGGTTTGGCAATGTGTTGGTATTATTCAGCGCTGGCTGGCAATGCTTGATAAAACGCTCAGCGAGTTCGATGATTTTGCTGACGACAATTTTGTTTTCGATACCTCTAACTGTCAGACGCTTTGCACCGGTCACCCGGATGACTGTTTGATGATTGTTAATTGCAAGACCAATACTCCCAAAACGCCGCCCCAGGCTTGCTCCTAAATCGAGAAAGCCAAGATGCAGCCGGGCGGGTGTGCTGACTTCAATCAGCGCCGACGGCTCAAAAGGCAAATGGATCGTTGTATTCACTAACCGTTGTCAATTTTACAGGCGATATCGTAAATTGTGGTTTCATCAAGAAACAGATCATTGCTGTCAAACAATGAGGCCACTGCGCCGCGATGTACTTTCATCTTAAAGTTGCCAATCGCGATGGCACCATAAAACCGCTTGCCCTGTCTTTCAACGCCGTCATCCATCACTTCAATGCCTTCAACACCAAGTGGCGGCACAGCGTTAACGTCAGCAATCACTTCTAAAGTCTTACTCTCAGCCCAGTTTTTTTCAGATACGATACATACACCAGCGGGTCCAGCTGCAACAACAACATGTGCATCTTTCAGCAAATTGGAGACCGCTTCATCGCTACGTGTTTCACCGGGAATGACATCAACACCATAAGCCTTTTTCATTTGATCGGTGGTGGCTTTGCTGCGTTGAAGACTGCGAGAAGTCAGTACGACATCGCCAGCACCTTCCTTGATAAGGTACAAAGCGGTGCGTTGTCCTACAGGACCTGCGCCTAAGATCACGACTTTTTTGCCGGTAATGTCGTAATCTTTCATGACTTTACGGGCGATGGCAGCAGCAGTGGTATTAGAGCCATTCGGATCCAGCATCACTGAGACCTTAACGGGACCAAAAAAAGCTTTTTTAACGGCCTGGCCTACTAATTCACTGGCGGCCACATTG
>JAWWAG010000131.1:0-4856 GCA_033721795.1 Methylophaga sp.
ACTATCAGCGCTGAAGATTACAATTTGCTGACCAATGCTGCTGCCGCTGAAAAAGAAGCGTCTGAAGCACAAGCAGCAGAAATGAAAAAAGAAGTGGAAGAAGCTACCGCCAATATGCCGGTTATTGAAACTGACGGTAAACTCGTAGTTTCTGACCGCAAGGGTAACTGGTCATTCCAGCCTAGCGGCCGAGTAATGTGGGATGCCGTTGATGCCGATGCGGATCTAGACAACTCAGATCAAGATGTCCAAGGGACTGAACTGCGTCGTGCTCGCCTTGGTTTTAAAGGTGATATCTATGACTGGAACTACAAATTAGAAGTTGATTTCGCCGGTGGCGAAGAAGTCTCAATTAAAGATGCGTATCTTGGTTACGGAAACTCACTGACTGACACCACCGAATACGATATTAAATTGGGCCAATCTCATATCCCGTTCGGTCTGAACACCAAAATAAGCTCTAATTATATGAGTTTTATTGATCGTCCATTCTTTGCAGATAGTTCGGTATCGCCAGCACGCTCAAGTGGTGTTGTTGCTTCAGTTAATGATAATGATTACAGATGGGCTTTGTCTGCTGGTTTACAAAATGGTGAATTCGACGGTGACAATGATACCTATGAAATCAATGGCAGCACATTCGCTGTTCGTGGTTCATTCCTGCCTTTCTTCCAAGATGAGAAAAACCTGGTGCAATTGGGTGCTGCCTATCTGACACAAGGTGGCGGAGATGACTTTGGTTTCCGACCTGACTTGGTTAGTCATGACGATATTTTCCGTCCATTAAATACCACAACTATTGATGCAGACAACTTTGACGGTGCTGACGCATTTACAGTTGATGCCATGGCAATCTTTGGTTCTTTCCACGCGATGGCAGAGTATCTTGACCACTCAGCTAAACTTGACCTTGGAGATGATATCGATACTTCGGGTTATGCAGTTGAAGCTGGTTACTTCCTGACGGGTGAATCTTTGAAATGGAAAAAAGGCTACACTTCAGGTATTTCACCAAAATCACAATATGGCGCTTGGCAAGTTGCTGCTCGTTTTGAAAATATCGAAATCGATAATAGCAATCCCGGTTTTGGTACTAGCGAGTACGATAAATTTACTGTTGGTGTGAATTACTACCCAACTAAAAACACTCGTCTGATGCTGAACTACGATCACGTAACAGATTTGAGTGTTGATGGTGCTAGTGACGAAATCAACTCTGCTGAACCCTCAGCGCTTAAATTCCGCGCTCAAGCTTACTGGTAGGCCGAAAGCGAGTTATCCCCTCTCTCCAACCTTGCCCCACCCGTTTTCAGGTGGGGCTTTTTTTTGCTTTAAAGATGAGCGACCTCAATGACCCGCGAAGAATTATTACAGTTCAAGTCATTGGAAGACATTCTGGCTACTGCGGCTTTAACGCCGATTTTTCAGCCGATAGTCTCACTGAAAACACATGAGATTTTTGGCTATGAAGCGCTGATCCGAGGCCCTTCAGATAGCCTGTTACATTCCCCAATAAATTTATTTGATGCAGCGAGTCGTCATGGCCGTCTGGCTGAGTTGGATTTATTGTGCAGGGAAATTGAGATTGCTAAGTTTGGCGAGTTAGGTCTGACCGGTAAACTTTTTATTAACACCATTCCCGCTGCTTTATTGCAGCCAGATTATCCACATGGTCTGACCCTGCAGTTTTTGCAAAAAGCGGGACTATCGGCGGAAAACGTCATCATTGAACTGACCGAGCAGTACCCAATTGATGATTATGTTTTGATGCGTGAAGCCACCCAGCATTATCGGGAAATGGGCTTTTCGATTGCTATTGATGATCTGGGCGCTGGCTATTCAGGGCTGCGTACCTGGTCAGAGCTAAAACCCGATTATGTGAAACTTGATCGGCATTTTATGCAAAATATTCACGAAGATCGGCAAAAACGTCAGTTTGTGCAATCTATGATTGATATTGCCCAAGGAATTCATTGTCAGATTATTGGTGAAGGTATCGAAGTCAGGGGGGAGTATTTAGCCGCCCAAACCATGGAAATGAATTTTGCTCAGGGTTATTATTTTGGCAGGCCCAATAGCCAGCCACCACGTGAACTGGAACCCAACCTGTTTGCCCGCCGGCAGACGCCTAATCTTATTACTACCGGTAAACCCCGTGCCAGCACACTGGTCAGTAGTTTGCTAACCAATTTGAATCCTGTACGCGAACATGACAGCGTCGATTCTGTTGGCGAACGATTTCAAAGCGCCGTCAAGCTGACAGCCTTACCCGTTATCAATGACGATAACAGCATTGCCGGTATGATCTGGCGTGATGAATTTATGACCTTATACGCAAGTCGTTATGGACGCGATTTATATGGTCGCAAACCAATTCATCTATTAATGGACAGTAAGCCTGTGGTTGCCGAGGTATCGCTGCCATTGAAAAATCTCAGTCAGCAGATCACCAGTCAGGATTCTGCTCATCAACACAACATGTTTATTATCACCGAGCTTGGTCACTATCGCGGTGTCGGCAGTGTAATGGACTTATTACGACAAATTACCGATTTGCAACTAACGATTGCCCGACATGCCAACCCACTCAGTGGCTTGCCGGGTAATGTGCCACTTAGTGAGCATCTCAGTGAAATCATTATTCAAAGGCGTGATGTCACGGTGTGTTATTTCGATTTGGATAATTTTAAACCTTACAACGATACCTATGGCTATAGTAAAGGCGATAAGGTGATCAGCAAAACTGCGCGGATTTTATGCGAGATGATTAATCCGGAACGCGACTTTATCGGCCACGTTGGTGGTGATGATTTTATTATTGCCTTTGAAAGTCATGACTGGCAGCAACGTTGTCAGCAAATTCTCTCAGCCTTTAAAGCGCTCTACCCCAACCTGTATGATTCAGATCATATCAACCAGGGCGGCATGCATGCGCTGGATCGCTATGGTCAACCGGTTTTTTACCCACTGCTGAGTTTATCGATCGGTGCCGTCAGGCTAGTAGAGTTTGACAAGATCCTGATCGAAGCCGATTTGGCAGAACATGCCAGCAAAGCGAAATCAGCCGCTAAGAAACTGCCTGGAAACAGTCTGTATCAATTACAACCGACTGATTGTGGTTGCTGTTTGCCGTTAATGGCTGTTTCAGTCTGACTTAACGACTGTTAACGACATTTTTTTCAGCTAGCTGACTGAGGACATACTCCACCCGCTGACGAATCTTGTCGCGGGTCATGCGAAATTCGGCAAGGATTTCTTCATCGGTGCCGCGGTATTTGGCGGGATCGGTCAGCGGTAAATGCAGTCTTGCTGTATGCGGGCTGACCACCGGGCATTGTTCTTCAGCGTTATCACACAATGTCACCAGCAAATCGGCCCATTCCAGCATTTCGCCGTTTACACGAATCGATTCCTGTTGTGAAATATCAATGCCGGTTTCCGCCATGACCTCAATTGCCCGGGGGTTTTGTCCACGCGCTTCGATACCCGCAGAACGTACATCAATATGCTCATCCGCGAAGGCTTTACCCCAGCCTTCAGCCATTTGTGACCGGCAGGAATGCCCGGTACATAAAAACAGTATTCTGATCTTATCCATCATAATTTGCCTTTTTAAACTGTCGGCAGGGTATCAGTTAGATATGACAAGAAGATGACCCACTTCCTTGTTGTGATCGTTGGTTTTGTCTTACAGCGCAGGATTTTGCAGCGGCTCTTCTGCTAGAATGCCGCTTTAAAAATCTTTCGGAATTCATCGTGAATAAATTCATCTTGCACTCACTGTTGCTGGTCCTGCCGCTGCTGACAGCGAGCGTCAGTTTTGCACAAACGACACGTTATGTCTCAGATGATCTGGAAATTACCATGCGAAATGGTAAAGGTCTGGAATTTGGTATTCGTAAGATGCTGACATCTGGTACCCGACTTGATGTACTGGAAAATGATGCCGACAGCGGCTATTCAAAAGTGCGTACCGCCGAGGGGGTAGAGGGCTGGGTACTGACACGTTATTTGAGTAATACCGGCAGTGCTCGCGACCGGCTGGCCGCCAGTGAACAAAAACTGGCCAATCTGGAACTGGAAGTCGCCAATTACAAAGAAGAAATTGAACAGCTCAGTTCGCAAACGGCCAATGTCGATGATCAAAATTTGAGTCTGAAAGAAACCTCTCAGCGGCTCCGTAAAGAATTGGACGATTTGCGCCGCACGGCTTCCAGTGCCGTAGCCATCGAAAATGAGAACCGTCAGTTGAAACAAAAACTGCAAGATATGGACAACCAAATTCAGGCCATTCAAATCGAAAACAATGCGCTGCGTGATAACAGTGCCAAAAGTTGGTTTCTGGTGGGAGCCGGCGTCTTATTCGGTGGTTTGTTTTTAGGCTTAATCATTCCTAAATTACGCTTACGTAAGAAAGACAGTTGGGGCAGCAGTTTCTAAAATCTGCGACCTATCGACGGGTGCGGAACTCTGGCCGCGCCCGGCTCACTAATCAGTCACTCCCTGTGACACGCAGGTTATTTTTAATCGCGTTTTATTCAGAGCATTCATCGATTTATGCAAGCTGAAAACAGCTATCACCTGAAGGGCATTCTGCGTCAGGCATTGCGCTTTAAAAAGCATCTAATCAAAGCCAATTTTATCGCATTACTGGCGACGATTTGTGCCGTCCCTGTGCCGCTGTTACTGCCGTTGATGGTAGATGAGGTGTTGCTTAATAAGCCTGGCGCATCAGTCGCTTTCATCGAAAGCTTCACCCCTGAAAATTGGCATGGGCCGGTATTATTTATCGGCGTCATCTTGTTGTTAACGCTGATTTTACGTATTGCCGCCGTGTTACTGAATGTTGCCCAGTC
>JAWWAG010000132.1:0-4794 GCA_033721795.1 Methylophaga sp.
GTTAATCCGGTGTCGTGCTGGATTATCTCAGAATTTAACTAGGCAGCTTCCTGCCAATTTGAAAGTTGGAGTTTTAATGTCAATTACCGCACAACAAAAGCAAGAAATTATTAGCAAATATGCTCGTAACGAAGGCGATACCGGTTCAGCAGAAGTACAAGTCGCATTATTAACTGCGCGCATCAGTAACCTCGGTGACCATTTCAAAAGCAATACCCATGACCATCACTCGCGCCAAGGTCTGTTAAAAATGGTCAGCAGCCGTCGCAAAATGCTCGACTATCTGAAAAAAACCGACATTACCCGTTACCGTGATCTGATTGCTGATTTAGGTCTGCGTCGCTAATTGGTAGCGTGATTTGCAATTCTATACAGAGCCCTGCAGCCAGACCGGGAGTAACCTGGTCGGCAGCAAGGTGATCTGAACGATGCCCCTGCAATCCATCCGGATTCAGGGGCATTTTCATTTAGATGTTTTTTAAACTGGCGTCGAAAAGGTTCGGCACCAGCGTCGTTAAGAGAAGGAAATAATAGTGAATTCAGTTAAAAAGACAGTTCAGTTCGGTGAGCACCTGCTCAGCCTCGAAACCGGTAAAATTGCTCGTCAGGCAGGTGGTGCTGTGATGGCATCTCTGGGTGATACCGCCGTTTTGGTCACCGTAGTTGGTAAGAAAAACGTCAATCCCGGTCAGGACTTCTTTCCATTAACCGTCAACTATCAGGAACGTACTTACGCTGCCGGTAAAATTCCAGGCGGTTTTTTCAAACGTGAAGGTCGGCCAAGCGAAAAAGAAACATTAACCTCACGCTTAATCGATCGTCCATTACGGCCGCTTTTTCCGAAAGGCTTTATCAATGAAGTACAGGTAATTGCAACGGTTGTCGCTATTGATCCAGCTATTGATCCGGATATTCCGGCAATGATTGGTGCTTCAGCAGCGCTGGCAATTTCAGGCATACCATTCAATGGCCCATTAGGCGCAGCGCGTGTAGGCTATGTTGACGGTCAATATGTGTTGAACCCCAGCAAAAAACAGCTCGACGAAAGTGATTTGGATTTAGTCGTTGCTGGAACTGAAACTGCGGTCCTGATGGTTGAATCTGAAGCCAACCAATTGCCAGAAGAAGTGATGCTGGGCTCAGTGATGTTTGGTCATCAACAAATGCAAACAGCTATTAAACTGGTCAGTGAATTGCAGTCAGAAGTCGGCAAACCGGTCTGGGATTGGACTGCTCCGGCTAAAGATGACCGTCTTTACAATGCGGTCAAAGAAGCTGCTTTTGCTGGCATCGGACAGGCATACACCATCAGCGATAAATTGATGCGTCAGGATCAACTGGCTGAAGTTCGCCAGTCAGCGATCGAGGCTTTGGTTACTGATGACGGTGAATGGACAGAAGACGATGTGAAAGGTGTTTTCGGTAAACTGGAAAAAGAACTGGTTCGTGGTCGCATTATTGCCGGAGAACCTCGTATTGATGGTCGCGATACCAAAACGGTCCGCCCGGTATTTGTTGAAACAACAGTACTGCCACGGGTACATGGTTCTGCTTTATTCACCCGCGGTGAAACGCAGGCGATTGTCGTTGCCACATTGGGCGCCGAACGTGATGCACAGATGATCGACGCGGTGGAAGGTGAATACCGTGATCGCTTTATGCTGCATTACAATTTCCCACCTTTCTGTGTTGGTGAAACGGGTTTTGTTGGTTCGCCGAAGCGTCGCGAAATTGGTCACGGCAAACTGGCCAAACGTGGTATTCAAGCTGTTATGCCAACAGCTGAAGAATTCCCGTATGTGGTGCGTGTTGTTTCTGAAATTACCGAATCTAACGGTTCAAGCTCAATGGCATCAGTTTGCGGTACTTCACTGGCGCTGATGGATGCCGGTGTGCCAATTAAAGCACCGGTTGCGGGTATCGCCATGGGTTTGATTAAAGAACCAGAAGCCTATGCGGTACTGAGCGATATTCTGGGTGATGAAGATCATCTGGGGGATATGGATTTTAAAGTCGCCGGTACTGAAAAGGGCGTCACCGCGCTGCAAATGGATATTAAGATCGAAGGCATTAACGAAGAAATTATGCGTTCGGCATTAGCGCAGGCACGTGATGGTCGTTTGCATATCCTTGGTAAGATGAATGCTGTAATCAATACACATCGTCAGGAAATGTCAGAATTTGCACCGCGTATTATCACAGTAAAAATTCATGCTGATAAAATTCGTGATGTTATCGGTAAAGGCGGCGCAACGATTCGGGCGATTACTGAAGAAACCGGTGCCACTATCGATATTCAGGATGACGGTACGGTCATGATTTTCTCGGCTGACTATAATGCCGGGCAGGAAGCATTGCACCGTATTGAGCAAATCACTGCAGATGTTGAAGTCGGTAAGATTTATCAGGGTCGTGTGGCTAAACTGATGGATTTCGGTGCCTTCGTCACCATTTTGCCGGGTAAAGATGGTCTGGTGCATATCTCACAAATCTCTAATGAACGGGTTGAGAATGTGAATGACAAACTGTCAGAAGGCGATATGATCGACGTTAAAGTCCTGGAAGTTGATCGTCAGGGCCGGATTCGTCTGAGCATGAAAGCTGTTCATGATGAGCCATCCAGCGAGGGTTAATACCCGGTTATCTGTACTTTGAGCTACACTTAAAAGCCCCGCTTGTCGGGGCTTTTTTGTATTGAGAGAAAATAATGCAACGTTGGCTGTTTTTGTTATTCGGGTTATTGGCAAGTTTGCAGTTAAGCGCTGAAACTGTGCATATCGCCGCGGCGGCTAATCTGCGTTATGTGTTGCCGGCGATAATTACTGACTTTGAAGCGCAGCAGGATAAAGTGAAAATCGCTGTTACCTATGCAGCATCGGGTAATTTAAGTAATCAAATCCGTCACGGCGCGCCTTATCAGGTTTTTTTATCAGCAGACGCCGAATCAGTGGCTCCTCTAATTGCTGGCAAACTGATTAGAGGTCAGCCTTTCAGCTACGCTGATGGCCAACTGGCTCTATTTAAAAAATATGATACCAATATTGAACTGGATCTGAATCTTGCTGGGTTAAAACGCTATTTGCAGACCGACCCGCAGCAGAAAATTGCCATTGCCAATCCATTACATGCACCTTATGGTCGTGCGGCAAAAAGTTATATGCAGCATCATGATGTCTGGTCTTTGGCCGAACCGTATCTGGTACAGGCAGAAAATGCCGGGCAATTGACCCAGTTCACGTTAACGGGCAATGTGGCGGTTGGCTTTATTCCTTTAAGTCACGCACAACAAGCGATAGTTGAACAGCAAGGTCGTTATTTAAAATTGCCGGTGATATTAAATCAGCAGGGAATCTTAACGAAACAGGCAACGTCAGCCGCTGAGCAATTTGTCGCTTATTTACAGGGTGATTGCGCCCGGCAACATTTCCTGCAACAGGGTTTTGTTGTGCCCGGAGTGCCGTGATGGATTGGCAGGCCTTACAGGTTTCATTGCTGCTTGCGGCATTTACCAGTGCCATTTTGCTGCCATTGGGGCTGTTGCTGGCACGCGGTTTGGCGCATCAGCAATTTACCGGTAAATATTTAATTGAGGCCCTGATTGTATTGCCTTTGGTGTTGCCACCAACAGTACTCGGGTATTTTTTATTGACCGCGATGGATCAAAATGCGCTGATGGGACAGTGGTTTTATCAATTGACCGGTTCACAGCTGGCGTTTTCATTTAATGGTTTGCTGTTGGCATCGTTGATATACAGTTTGCCCTTCGCCGTGCAGCCAATGCTTAGAGCACTTGAGCAAATACCATATGGTCTACGTGAAGCAGCCTGGTGCAGTGGTTTATCACGATGGCAAACGTTTTTAAAGATAGAGTTACCACTGGCCTGGCCTGGCATTATCACGGGTTTAGTGCTTAGTTTTTGCCATACGCTGGGGGAGTTTGGCGTGGTGCTGATGATTGGCGGTAATATCGCCGGTGAAACCCGTACCTTATCGATCGCCATTTACGACAGTGTGCTGGCTTTTGATCATGCTGCCGCCCAACAAATGTCGATGGTGCTATTGCTGATCGCGCTGGTCACAGTGACTCTGGTTTATTGGTTTAACCGGCGTTTAATGCAGATCTGATGTTATCCGTAAATATACAAAATGACGCGCCAATCCCTCTGGATGTGCAATTTAATTGTGCTGCCGGGCAATTATTGGCTTTGGTTGGCCCGTCCGGCGCTGGCAAAACGACGATATTGCGAGCGATTGCAGGACTGCTCAGGTCGCAACAAGGTCATATTATTTGCAACAGTGCTGTCTGGCAGGATAGTGAGTCCGGCATTGACCTGACACCACAGCAGCGCCGGGTTGGTATAGTTTTTCAGGACTATGCCTTATTCCCTCATTTGACGGTTGCCGACAATCTGTACCTAGCGTTGCCATATCAGTTGAAAAATAATTCTCAGCGTATTGATGAGTTATTGCAGCAGGTCAATTTACATGGCTTAGCCGCACGTTATCCAAGTCAGTTATCCGGCGGTCAGAAACAACGGGTGGCATTAGCCCGCGCATTGGCCAGAGATCCTCAGGTGTTATTGCTGGATGAGCCGTTTTCGGCAGACGATAAAGATACCCGCCGAAAATTATATATATAATTACACAGCTTGAGCCGGGAATTGGCGATGCCCATTGTGCTGGTCACCCATGATTTGGATGAAGCGGCAATGCTCGCTGATGAAATGTGTGTGATTCATCAGGGCAGCAGCTTACAACAGGGACCGGTAAACGATGTGTTGCATCGTCCGGCAA
>JAWWAG010000133.1:0-4791 GCA_033721795.1 Methylophaga sp.
AATATCAGCCGCCGGTACCAGTCGCGCCTCAATACCACTTGCCGTGCCCATCCAGCTTATTTCCACACCACGGCTACGCAACTCTTCTGCTACCGCTAACGCCGGAAACACATGTCCGCCTGTGCCGCCTGCCATAATCATCACCCGGCTCATCGTTTGACCCTCGCCGCCGCAGTTTCAGGTTTACGCGATTCCAAGTCCACTCTCAGCAATAAACCAATGGCAATACAAACAATAATCAAACTACTACCGCCATAACTCATCAACGGCAAGGTCAGACCTTTGGTTGGTAAAGCGCCCATATTGACGCCCATATTGACGCAGGCCTGAATGCCTAACCAAATGCCAATACCGTAGGCGATCTGGGCGCCAAATCGTTGACCGGCCATTTCTGCAGCCCGGCCAATGCTCAGCGCCCGCCAGATCAAAACAAAAAACAATGCAATGACCACCATAGCGCCGATCAGCCCTAACTCTTCGGCAATAATCGAATATAAAAAGTCGGTATGTGCTTCCGGCAGATAAAACAGTTTTTGCATGCTACTGCCAAGACCAACGCCCAACCAGTCACCCCGGCCAAAAGCTATCAGCGCCTGCGTCAGTTGAAAACCACTGCCAAACGGGTCAGCCCAGGGGTCCATAAAGCTCTGTAAACGTTGCATCCGATACGGCGCCAGTGTCACCAGCAAATAAAACAAACCACCCAGCACGGAAATCATCATCACGAAGATACTGACCCGGGCTCCACCGAGAAACAGCATGGCTGTTACAGTCGACAGGATCACTACAATCGATCCCATATCTGGCTGTAATAACAATAAGAATGAAGCAATGCCGAGTAACACCATTGGCGCCAGAATGCCGGTCATTGCTGTACTGATTTGGCCCTGATGGCGCTGCAAATAATCTGCGATATAAATAATCGCAAACAGCTTAATCAATTCAGCCACTTGTAAATTCACTGGTCCCAAAGGCAACCAGCGGGCACTACCATTCACTTCACGACCAATGCCCGGAATCAGTACCAGTGCCAGCAGAATAATGCCCACCAGTAATAATTGTGGTGCTAGCTGTTGCCATGTAAATAATCGCACTGACAATACCGCCCAGGCCAGACCAAGCCCCATCACCGCATAAACTAATTGCCGGATAAAGAAAAACAACGGCTGACCCGTTTTACTTTCGGCCATGGTGATGGAAGCTGAACAAACCATTACCAGCCCCATCAGCAGTAAAGCCAGTGAAGCAAACAATATATGGCGGTCAAATTGCTGACTGATGCTCATAACTGCAACTCCCGCACTGCCTGCTCAAATTGCTGACCGCGGTCGACATAGCTTAAAAACATATCAAAACTGGCACAGGCTGGTGATAACAACACCTGCATGCCGTCTTTAGCCAGATTGGCAGCGATATTCACTGCCGCTTTGATGCTGTCGGCAGTTTCTGTAATCACTTTTGAAGGCATAATCGCAGCGATTTCATCAGCCGCTTCACCAATCAATACTGCCGCATAAACATGTGCTTTAAGCACCGGTGTTAATCCGGAAAAATCCTGACCTTTGCCTACACCGCCTAAAATCAGCACCAGCTTTCCGTTATCAGCAAGTCCTTCGATTGCCGCAATACTGGCGCCAACATTCGTGGCTTTGGAATCGTTATACCAACGCACACCGCGACGCTCGCGAACCAGCCGGCAACGATGCGGTAACCCTTTAAATTCTCGGAGCGCCGACAGCATGGCATGCATCGGCAAGCCCATCACACTTCCCAACGCCAACGACGCTAATGCGTTGGCAATATTATGCTGGCCAGCAATTTTCATATCTTTGACGGGCATCAGTTCGTATTGGCCTTCACAGAGCCAGCTTTGACCATCGATCTGGCGCACACCAAAATCCTGCTGATCATGGTGTTTCAAGCTAAAGCCAATCGTCTGGCGCTCTGCATCAGCCATTCCTGCCACAATCGGATCATCACGGTTAATAACCATGACCCCATTACCCTGATAAATACGCTGTTTAGCCCTCTGATAATCGTCGACGCTGTTATACCTATCGAGATGGTCAGGACTCAGATTAAGCACCACCGCAGCAAATGCATTTAGGCTGCTGACACTTTCTAATTGAAAGCTCGATAGTTCCAATACGTAAAAATCGACTGGCGCTTCCTCAAGTAAATCCAGCGCAGGTGTACCCAAATTGCCGCCGGTCGCAACTTTATGCCCTGACAAATGGGCCATCAGACTCACTAACGTCGTTACTGTGCTTTTACCATTGGACCCCGTAATGGCAATGACTGGGGCATCGGCATAACGGGCAAATAATTCTATATCACCAATCATTTCAATACCGGCTTTGGCGGCTGCCTGCAATTCTGGCAAACGCGGATCAACGCCGGGGCTGAGAATAATTTGATCGGCATGCTGCAACCATTCAGCTGCCAGACTACCGGTATGGACCAGTACTTCCGGATGATCCTGTTGCAGTGTTTCCAGCGCGGGTGGTAATTCACGCGTATCCATTACCGCAACGGCTGCGCCCTGTTTACACAAAAATTTTGCACACGACAGTCCGGTCTGCCCCAGACCGACTATCACGCAATTTTTATGCTGCAAATTTGCCATCAAAATACTCATCTGATTTTCAGGGTTGCCAAACCGATTAACACCAGAAACACGGTAATAATCCAAAAGCGGACAATGATGCGCGGCTCCGGCCAGCCTTTTAATTCGTAATGGTGATGAATCGGTGCCATCAAAAAGACCCGTTTGCCACGTAATTTATATGAGGCCACCTGAATCATCACCGACAGGGTTTCAACAACAAACACACCGCCCATAATCACCAGCACCAGTTCCTGACGAACAACTACAGCGACGACGCCCAATGCAGCACCTAATGCCAATGCGCCGACATCGCCCATAAATACCTGCGCGGGGTATGTGTTAAACCACAAAAATCCAAGCCCCGCGCCGACTAAAGCAGCACAAAATACCGTCAGTTCACCAGAGCCCGGTACAAAGGGAATTTGCAGATAACGGGAAAATTCAGCATGACCGGCAACATAGGCGAATAAACCCAGCGCCGCAGCGACCATCACGGTAGGCATAATCGCCAAACCATCCAATCCATCAGTTAGATTGACAGCGTTACTGCTGCCAACAATGACCAGATAGGCCAGCAACAAATACCAGCCACCAAGCGGAATAATCACTTCCTTGAAAAACGGTACAATCAACTGCGTTTCAGCCGGTACAGAAGCCGTCATATACAAAAACAGGGCCGCCCCGGCACCGACCAGCGATTGCCAAAAATATTTATAGCGACTCTTTAAGCCTTTGGGATCCTGACGTACCAATTTGATGTAATCATCGATAAAGCCGATAACACCGAATAACAGGGTCACCAGCAATACCACCCAGACGTAGTGGTTACTCAGATCTGCCCATAACAAAGTGCTCACCGCAATCGCCACTAAAATCAGCGAACCACCCATCGTCGGTGTGCCTTTTTTACTGAAGTGCGATTCCGGACCGTCAATCCGAACTACCTGACCAATTTGTCTGAAACTCAGATGGCGGATCATCATAGGGCCAACCAGCAAAGCGATACCCAGTGCCGTCATGACTCCGAGAATGGCGCGTAACGTCAGATACTGGAAAACACTAAAGCCACTGTAAAACTGGGTTAGATATTCACTTAAAAATAACAGCATCAGCGTTCTCCCCCGGCAGCCAGCGCATCCGCCAGTTTGTCCAGTTGCATAAAGCGTGAACCTTTAATCAGGCAGGTCACGCCGGCTTGCAGATGTTGCTGTAAATAATTTTGCAGGCTGTCACGGTCGGCAAAATGTGCAGCATTGTCACCAAATTGTGCTGCCGCTTCCGCGCTTTGTTGGCCAACCGTCAATAAACGATGCACATCAGCATTTTTGGCATCACGGCCCATCTGTTGATGAATTGCTAAACTGTCAGGCCCAAGTTCCCCGAAATCACCTAATACCAACCAACGCTGGCCGGGAAAACTGATTAGTGTTTGCAAGGCCTGGCCAAATGAGCCCGGATTTGCGTTATAAGTATCATCAATCAGCAACGCCTGATTTTTGGTAGGCCTTATCTGTAAGCGATGTGGCACTGCTTTAATACTGGCAAGGCCTTTAATCATGGCAGCAGGCTCAATACCCAGTGCATGACAAACGGTTATCGCCGCCAGTGCGTTGGCAACATTGTGACGACCGGGAAGTGGCAAGCTGACAAAATGATTGACCTCATCCAACTGCACCATGAAATGACTGCCGGCTGGCGTGGTCTGACAATCCTGTGCCGTCACATTGGCCGCGCTTTCAAGACCAAACGTCAGTGTTTTGCGTGCATCAATTAACGGTTGCCAAATGTCTTGATACGGCATATCGGCATTGACAACTGCAACCCCGTTTTTGGCGATACCAGTGTAAATTTCGCCTTTGGCTTTGGCGACTCCCTCTAAACTGCCAAAACCTTCCAAATGTGCAGCGGCAACGTTATTGATGATGGCTACCTGTGGCTGGGCCATCGCAACCAGTTTTTCGATTTCACCGTGATGATTAGCCCCCATTTCGATCACTGCATATTGGTGTGTTTGCTTTAAACGACACAATGTTAATGGCACACCTAATTCGTTATTTAGATTGCCCTGCGTCGCAATTACATGATGTTGCTGTGCCAGCATGGCGCTGATCATTTCTTTCAACGTCGTTTTACCATTGCTGCCAGTCACGGCAATGACTTTGGCCTCGCTTTGTTGACGCCAA
>JAWWAG010000134.1:0-4788 GCA_033721795.1 Methylophaga sp.
GCCATCAGCATAGCTCAGACCACGGTTAACAGTGTCACAGCACATAACTGGCACAGTTTCGTCGTAGTTTTGGTTTGGCTCATATTTCCATTTGATTGCGCCGTCGTTGTTCAAATCCAACGCGTAAACAATGTTTGGAAATGGTGTGTGAACGTACATAGTGCCGTCCATAACCAATGAGTTACCTTCGTGGCCACGCAGAACACCTGTTGAGAAAGACCAGGCCATGTTCAGATCTTTGACGTTATCTTTATTGATTTGTGTCAGTTCACTGTAACGTTGGTTTGCGTAGTTTTGGGCAGGCATCACCCAGTTACTATGATCTTCTTGCATTGTTGCGAGTTCGTCAGCAGCAACCAGACCTGGTGCTACTAAACCCATCATCGCAATTGATAAAGTTTTCAGCTTCATGAAAGTTATCCTCTTTTTCTTTAATAAACGACATGAAAAATTCATGATTGAACTTCATGCGTAGGGAGAACCATAATCCGACTAAAAACGTTCGTCAAGACATTTTCCGAAGTTTTTTATGACTTTTTCCATTATATTTTCGGGAAGAATTTCCCGAAAATATAACTATTTGATTTTTATAATTTTTTACACTTTCACTGAAAATCAGGCATGATCTTTGATAAATACAATCGCAGCCTCAATTGCCGACTCGGTGCGCAAACGACCGGCCAATTCCAGGGTTACATCTAAAGACGGTGACACTGTATTTCCCGTTAACGCCACGCGAATGGGTTGTGCGACTTTGCCCATGCCTACCGCATGCGCAGCCGCACATTCCTGCACTTCATGATGAATATCTGCTGCTTGCCAATCACTTAATGACTTCAAGCGCTGCAGGATATCTTCCAGAATCGGTAAGCTTTCAGCAGCCAGATGCTTACGCGCAGCTTTTTCATCATAGTCGCGAATATCCCGGTAAAAGTATTGACAGCTTTCAGCCAGCTCAACCAGTGTCTTGGCGCGTTCCCTTAACAGCTCAACGACTTTCGGTAATGCCGGGCCTTCAGCAGGATCGATATTTAATTGGCCGAGATGCCAGCTTAAGTGCTTGGCAACATATTCTGCCGGGCTATTCTTTATATAGTGTTGGTTTAACCACAATAGTTTTTCGGAATTAAAGCTGGACGCAGCCCGATTCACATGACTGATATCAAACAGCTGGACCATTTCTTCCAATGAAAAAACTTCTTGGTCACCATGCGACCAGCCGAGACGCACCAGATAATTAAGCAACGCTTCCGGTAAATAGCCTTCATCACGGTAACTCATTACACTGACCGCGCCATGTCGTTTAGATAACCGCGCGCCATCATCACCTAAAATCATCGGCACATGGGCAAAAACAGGCGGCGTTGCACCCAGCGCACGAAAAATATTGATCTGCCGCGGTGAATTATTCAAATGATCATCACCACGAATTACATGAGTCATTTGCATATCCATATCGTCCACCACTACCGTGAGATTATAGGTTGGAGTGCCGTCAGGACGGGCAATAACCAAATCATCAAGTTCGGCATTACTAAAACTAACATCACCACGAATGGCATCATGAACAACAACCTGCCCTTCCGTCGGATTTTTAAAACGAATTACTGGCTGTACACCGGCAACCGGTTCACTGCGATGACGGCATCGGCCGTCATAACGGGGTTTTTCTTTATTGGCCCGTTGCTTTTCACGCATAGCTTCGAGTTCATCTTTGGAACAGTAGCAATGGTAGGCATCCCCCTGAGTCATTAACTGATCGATGATTTCTTTATAACGATCAAAGCGCTGCGTCTGATAAAACGGACCCTCATCATAGTCCAGCCCCAGCCAGGCCATGCCCTCTAAAATAGCGTTTACCGATTCGGCACTGGAACGTTCCAAGTCGGTATCTTCGATACGTAATACAAATGTGCCGCCATGACGACGCGCATACAGCCATGAAAATAAAGCCGTGCGGGCACCACCAACATGTAAAAAGCCTGTTGGGCTGGGTGCGAAACGGGTTCTGATTGTCATGTTCAAGGTCTCTGCTGGAAGTCTATTGGAAAATTGCGCTATTGTATCAGTTAGGGCCTGTAAATCCTGAGGTTTGCGTTTTATGAAATATTTTTTGCTTGTAACCCTGCTCGGCTTTACTGCTTTAGCATGTGCCGTTTCTGATAATGACTATTCGCTACAGGAAGTCGCCGATGGTATTTATTATCATCAGGGTAAGCATGAAGAGGCTAGCGAGGAAAATCTCGGTGCGATTGCCAATGTTGGCTTTGTCATTGGCGAAAAATGTGTTGCCGTCATCGATAGTGGCGGCAGTTATCGTGAGGGTATGCTTTTAAAACAGGCTCTGCGTGATATCACAGACAAACCGGTTTGCTATGTTATAAACACCCATGTGCATCCTGATCATATCTTGGGGAATGCGGCCTTTGCGGATGAAAACCCTGCTTATGTGGGACATGAAAAACTCCCGGCAGCGTTGGCCAGTCGCGAACAGCATTACGCCCGTAATTTTTCTGAGATTCTTGGTGAGGCGTATATTGGTACCGAATTTATTGCGGTCGATACGCTTGTCAGCCCTGAGCAACCGCTAACATTGGATTTGGGTGGTCGTGAAATAGTTTTACAAGCTTATTCGACTGCACATACTGATCATGATTTAACGGTGATAGACAAACAAACCCAGACACTATGGACGGGGGATTTATTGTTCCGTGAACGCATTCCTGCCATCGATGGCAGTATAAATGGCTGGATAAACACCCTGGAGCAATTGCAAGCCAGATCTTATCAGGTCATTATTCCAGGCCATGGTCCGGCCGCTATCAACGAAGCTGCTGACTGGGATAAATTATTAAATTATCTAACAACTCTTCGAGATCAGATCCGCACGGTCATAAATAATCTGGGGACTTTGGAAGAAGCAACTGCAACAGTGGGCCAATCCGAACGCCAAAAATGGGAACTCTTCGACGAATACAATCGTCGTAATGTCACTGCTGCATTCGTAGAATTGGAGTGGGAATAATATTTAGGAGAGAAAATTATGTTCGGTCGAATAATATCAGTTTTAAGTATCAGCCTGGGACTGATACTGGCCGTGCAACCAGCTCATTCGGCAACCCCGGACGAGCCCATGTGGCCTATCATCAAAGAAATTCACTTTGAAGGTAAAGAGATACGTAACAACGCAGACGATCTGATTGCCCTTGATGCACCTAAGCGTGCTGAAGATGCGGCAATTGTGCCCATCACCATCAAATTATTGCAGCCTCAAACTGCCGATAAATATGTCAAAAATCTGCACCTGATTATCGACAACAACCCTGAACCGTATTCAGCCAATTTTCACCTGAATCCGGAAATCAGTAATGTTGAAATTGGCACGCGGGTTCGTGTGGACCAATACACTGACATGCGGGTCATTGCCGAAATGAATGATGGCTCGATGCATATGGTTAGCAAGTTCGTTAAAGCATCTGGTGGCTGTAGTGCGCCTGCAGGTAAAGATGCTGAAGCTGCGTTGGCACGCTTGGGCAAAATGCAGATCCGCATGCGTCAACCAACGATAGGTGAGCCAGTTCAAGCTCAGGTTATTGTCAGCCATCCGAATTACAGTGGCCTGCAATATGATCAAAAAAACCGTAAATATATCAATGCTCACTACGTAGAGAAAATTGATATCGATTACAACGACAAAACTTTATTCAGCGTAGATACCGGTATTTCAGTTAGTGAAGATCCCAGTATTCGCTTTACGTTCACTCCGGCCGAAAACGGTGTCTTGAAAGCGCGTGTAGTCGATAGTCAGAAACAGGAATTTTCTGCTGAAAAGCAAATATAGTTTTAATAAATACATTGTAAAAAAAAAGGCTGCGTACGCAGCCTTTTTTATTAATTGTTGTTACTTATTGTAGTTTACATTCTTTGTAAGCAGTTTTAATAACTTTATCAAACTTGTCCATAGAGTCGTTCAATACTTTATCATCACGAAATTGTGCGCCCCGATCAGCCGGTAAGTTTTTATACATATATCCGGTATGGATGTCTTCAAATTCCTGCTGCGTGAAAGACATATCAATTTTATCGATAACGCATGAACATTTATGAACACTTTCATAGACATTCATATCACTGTTGGCAGTCATACAATCTTGTACATAATGCACTTTGGTAACCGTGGAAAAATCTTGTTCGCTGTGGTCATCAGCCATAGCCAGGCCTGGTAAAAAAGCCATACCGGCAACAAGCATCGTTAAACTGGTTTTAATCATTCATCTCTCCCTTTGGTCTCTTATTTAAGGTGTTTCTTAGTAATTGGCAGGTCGGATTAAGTTCCGAAACGCTAAAAAGCCGGCTAATTACCCAGTTAATTTTCCTCATCACCAGTAGATAAGGTAAAATTTAACGTTTAATCATACAACTACTCGGCGCTGGACAGGAGAATCCGATGAAAAAATTGCTGCTGCATCTCGACACCGATCCGGTGGCGAGTACTTTTGATCAGGCCGTCGCCTATGATTCGGGCGTTGATAACATCATCGCCCATGGCGGTGCAACGCGTGACAATGTCACCGCGCATGTACACGGCATGATCTTTACCCGTGGTGGCAAAAACCTGAAAAACAGCGCCATCTTTGTTGGCGGTTCCAATGTGGCCGCCAGTGAATTAGTAGGCCAGGCCGTTAAAAAAGCTTTTTTTGGTCCCGTTAAGGTCTCAGTGATGCTGGATCCGAATGGCTCTAATACCACTGCTGCTGCCATCGCCCGTAAAGTCATGAAAGATTACGA
>JAWWAG010000135.1:0-4781 GCA_033721795.1 Methylophaga sp.
ACCAAGGATGCACCGCTCCAAGCCATAGATGCCAGTGATTTATTTCAGCCCAGCACGACCCATATCGGCATTCGTAAAGGTAGCTATTTACGCCGCTACAGCTATGCTTTTATCAACTATTTTGCACCGCATTTACAGCGCAGCGTAGTGGAAAAAGCCATTGATTTATGAAAATTTCCCGTAGCAGCTTGGCGCTAGCAGTGGTAGTTTAAAGGCCGCTGAATTTCAGCACCCCAATGAAATATAAGATAAGGAAAAACAATGAAAGCTTTATTCAAAAGCCTGCTGACTGGTCTGCTGTTGGTCCCGGCACTGGCATTTGCCCATGGTGCTTCGCGCCTTGAAGTTGAAGAAACGATGACCATTAATGCTGAACCGGCTAAAGTCTGGGCGGCAATTAAAGATTTTGACAGCCTGCATAAATGGCATCCGGCAGTTGAATCAACTGAAGCCACTGGCGGTAATGAGGCTGGTGCCACCCGGGTGCTAACCTTGAAAAGCGGCGGCACTATCAACGAAACGCTGAAAAAATTCGATGAAGCCAGTATGAGCTACATGTATCAAATTGATGAAATGAGCACCATTGGTCAAATTGATTACGAAGGCCATACTTTCGATGTACCCACCGTTCCGGTCAGTAAATATAAATCTTGGGTGACGGTTGAAGCAGATGGTAATGGCAGCAAAGTCACCTGGCTGGCAAAATTCTTCCGTGCATACACCGGTAATCACCATGAGCCAAAAGAGCTCAATGATGAAACTGCCAAAGCCGCTATCAGTGGTTTTTATCAAGCCGGTTTGGAAAGTCTGAAAACCAGCGTTGAATAAGTGACTTTTTAACGCTGTTTGAAAAAAGGCGCTCGAGAGCGCCTTTTTTTATTGGTCAAAAATTAGGCAAAAAGCCTCAATTTCTGTATATTTCATATTCTTTACAAAGTTTAAGCCTCGGGGTGGTTGTAAGGCCTGAGATTCGCCAGTTGGTGAAGACCCGATGAACCTGATCCGGATAATACCGGCGTAGGGACAGGCGGTAACACCTGCTTGCGATCTCTCGCAAATGATGTGATCCCCCTGTCCTTTTTAGCAATTAAAAAGGATAGTCATGAAACCCAGTCTGCTTTCTGTCGCCATTTACAGTGCACTTTTTTCAAGTGTCGCTTTAGCAGAAGTCACCCCAGAAGATTTACCATCCATGTTAGTCAGTGCCGATTTCCGGCCAGCTACTGCTCAGGATATCCCGGTCAGTTTGACGACTTTTGATGAGGAAATTATCGAATCTCGCGGCGCCCAACACATTGAAGATGTATTGAATCTGGCGCCTAACGTGAATGTTTCCAGTGGTGCCTCACGCGGTCAATTTTTCCAGATTCGTGGTATTGGTGAACGCAGTCAATTTGCTGCACCGTTGAATCCATCGGTTGGTTTAATCATTGATGGCATTGATTTCAGCCGAACTGGCGGTGCCGCAACCCTGTTCGATATTGAACAAGTTGAAATCTTACGCGGTCCGCAAGGCACGCGTTACGGCACCAATGCCTTAGCCGGCGTAATCAATATGCAAAGTAAACAGGCCACCAATGAACTGGATATGAATTTCGAGTCGACGCTGGCTGATTATGACACCCGTGCAGTGGGTATCGCAGTTGGCGGGCCTATCATCAAAGACACGTTATTAGGTCGTATTGCCGTTCATACCCATCAGTCAGATGGTTATATGGAAAATGATTTTCTGGGTCGCGACAATACTCAGGATCGTGATGAAATCACTGCGCGTAGTCATCTTAAATTTCTGGTCAGTGACAACTTAAACGTTGATCTGAACCTGCTGCATCTGAATATTGATAATGGTTACGATGCATTTAGCTTTGATAACAGTCGCACGACCTTATCCGACGAGCCCGGTGAGGACAAACAGCGTACCAATGCTTTTGCCCTGAAATCAGACTGGCAAATCAATAATGCCGTATCGCTGCAATCAGCGGTGACTTATAGTCAGTCCGATATTACCTACAGTTATGATGCCGACTGGGGCTTTGTCGGCATCCATCCGGATGAATATGTCGCCACTGAAAACTTTATGCGTGAACGCGAAAATGTCTCGTTTGAAACGCGCTTATTATCTGATGAAGCCGGCCGAATTTTTGGTGGTACAACCGATTGGGTTTTAGGATTTTATTATTTGTCGCAGGACGAAGATCTGGATTTGATTTCCGATTTTGGCAATCTGCAAAACGAATATGAAACTGAAAATACCGCTGCTTTTGGCCAACTTGATACCTATTTGACTAACAAACTGACTTTAATTTCAGGCTTGCGGGTAGAACGCTTTGAAGCCGACTACCAGGATTCTAATGGATTGGATCTGGACCCCAGTGAAACCTTATTCGGTGGCAAGCTTGGCCTGAACTATCAATTGAACGACGATCATTTGGCTTTTACCTCATTGTCTCGCGGTTATAAATCAGGCGGCGTCAACAACAATGATGCTTTGCCCGATAGCAAACGTGAATTTGATACAGAATATATGTGGAATCTGGAAGCAGGCCTGAAATCATTGTGGCTGGATGGTGATTTAGTTACTAACCTCACGGCATTTTATGCATGGCGACGCGATGCGCAGGTAAAAAGCTCTATTGCCCTGCCTGGCGGTGAGTTTCAGGACTCACTGGATAATGCGGCGCGCGGGACAAATTATGGTATAGAAGCTGATGCCGATTGGCTGGTAAATGAAAAACTACGTTTATTTGCTGCCGTTGGTCTTCTGCGTGCGACCTTTGATGACTACGAAAATCCGGAACTGGAAGCTGAGGGTTTTGATATTGAAGGTCGTCGCCAGGCTCACGCACCGTCCTACCAGTTTACCGTTGGTGGAGAAATTTATCTAACATCAAATTGGACTTTAAGGGCTAATGTCGAGGGTAAAGACGAGTTTTATTTCTCCAATAGTCACAATGCCAAATCAGGTTCTTATGCTATCACTAACGCCAGCTTGGAATATCAGCAGCAAAATTGGCGCTTTACGTTGTGGGGCCGTAACCTGTTTGATAAAGACTATTACACGCGTGGCTTCTTCTTTGGCAACGATCCTCGCATTGGCTATGCTGAACGAGCCTATAAACAACTGGCCGATCCACGAGTTATCGGTATGACCGTTTCCTACGATTATTAAGGAAGTAATATGCGAATTTCAGTAGACATCAGCCTGTACCCACTGACTGAACAATACGTAGAACCGATTCTGGCGTTTATTGATCAGCTGGAAAATAATCCTAAGTTGGTTGTTAAGCGTAATTCGCTGAGCACACAGGTGTTTGGTGAATATCAGGACGTCATGGCTGCCATGAACAGCGAAATTGAAGCGGTATTTAAGGCGATGCCACATAGCGCTTTTGTATTGAAAATGGTTGGTACCGATCGGGCGGATGTAGTCGATAAATGACCGATTCCGGTTGGTTTAATGCGTTATTAAATGGCCTGATGCAGATGAGCGTCTGGGAAGTGTTCGCGGCCAGTCTGGGTATTGCTTATATCTTACTGGCCGGCCGTGAATCGCAATGGTGCTGGCCAATGGCATTTATCAGTACCTGTATTTACACCGTACTGTTCTGGCAGCAGCAATTACCGATGCAGGCACTGCTGAATATTTACTATATTGGTATGGCGGTATATGGTTTCGTACTCTGGCATCGCCATGAAACCCGCGCCGCCGAACTGTTTATTCACCGTTGGCCCTGGCACTATCATCTGGCTTTTTTGGCGGTCGGCACTATTTTAACGATATTGGCCGGGTTTTATTTATCAGCTTATGACACGCAATATCCGTTTCTCGATGCCGGGGTAATGGTGTTTTCAGTAATGAATACCGTATTGATGGCGCGTAAAGTCATTGAAAACTGGTTGTATTGGCAACTGATAAATTCTGCCGCGATTGTGTTGTATGCGCTCACCGGTTTTTACGCAACAATCGTCATGTTTAGTATTTATCTGTTTTTGGCAATGGTCGGCTATTTTAGATGGCAGCAATTACTGGAAAATCAAATCGTTGAGAACTGAAAATGCGCTGGCTTTGCCAACCATTTCTCGCAATCAGTTTCTCCCAACACATTCATTAAAAACAGCAACGCCCTATAGGCTATTCTGACGTCAGATAAATCGGGGAATGGGTGAAACTGCTGATACTCCTCGACAAATAAAGCTGCCTGTGGTGCGTTAAGTAATAACTCCAACAGTACAAGCTCCAACTCACGGGGTGCTAAAACAAAGGCATCCAGATCGACCAAGGCAGTGAGCTTGCCATCTTCAGTCAAAAACTGATCCCAACGTAAATCCAGCATCACCGGCACAAATTTGTTTGGTTGAATATCTGCCGCTTGTTTCAAGGCATTGCCCAGCCGCACGGGTGAGATGGCTGTATCATTATTAGCAGCCAGATAAGACAAGGTCTGACGCAGCCGTGATGTCCATAAATCCGCAGAAAACTTTGGCTTTTGTAATGCCCCCCAGTGGATGGTCGTTAGCTGATGCAAAGCGGCAATATGCCTGGCCAGCTGTCTGATGATATCCGGATTGACTGTTTCGGCTGCTAAGGGTTTGCCCGCTAATTGCCGGCATACGACAAAACCATTGTTTGCCGATATACATTCGGGAATATCCAGTGGGCTGTGCTGGCTTAGAAACTGCTGCACCCACATTGTATCTGCCAATGAGGCTGGAAAATTCAACGCAAATAAACGATTCACACCCTGCCAAAATGCTGAGCAGCGGACAACCGGTTTATCAGC
>JAWWAG010000136.1:0-4774 GCA_033721795.1 Methylophaga sp.
ATAGCCCGCGGGTATTGCTGGTGGGTGCCGGACAACAAGGCAAAACCACTGAAAATGACTTTAACAGCGCCAGCACTGCAATGGCCAAATGGCTCAATGAATCTGCTGCGCAAAACGCTATTAGCTGCCTTTCTGAAATCCCGGTCACTGACCGTAATGGTGCATGGAAAGTGCGTCAAACGGTTATTAACACCGAAACTGCTCTCTATAGATACAGCCAGACGAAGAGCCAATTTAAACCGGTCGACAAACCCCTCAAAAATCTGGGCTTTCTGGCCAGCAACGAGAATCAGGCTGATTTTGAACAGGCTGCAAAAACCGGTGCCGCGATGGGTCATGGTATGAATCTGGCGCGTGAATTAGGCAATCTGCCCGGCAATATCTGTACGCCAACCTATCTTGCTGAACAAGCTATTAAAATTGGTCAGCAATATCCATCGATTAAAGTCGATGTGCTCGAAGAAGCCGATATGGCAGAGCTTGGCATGGGTTCTTTGTTATCTGTCTCACGTGGCAGTCGTCAGCCAGCCAAACTTATCACCATGAACTACGGTGGTGGTGGCGACAGCAAACCAGTGGTGCTGGTTGGTAAAGGACTAACCTTTGATGCCGGTGGTATTTCATTAAAACCAGCGCCTGGCATGGATGAGATGAAATACGATATGTGCGGTTCTGCCAGCGTATTGGGTACGTTGCAAGCCGTTGCCGAGTTACAGTTACCAATTAATGTCATTGGTGTGGTGCCAAGCTCAGAAAATATGCCGGACGGCGATGCCAATAAACCTGGTGATGTGGTTACCAGCATGTCAGGCCAAACTATCGAGATTCTTAATACTGATGCCGAAGGCCGCCTGATTCTATGTGATGCACTAACTTACAGCGAACGCTTTGATCCCGATACCGTTATTGATATCGCGACGCTGACCGGCGCCGTTATCGTTGCATTGGGCAGTAATGCCACCGGTTTGATGGCCAATAATCAGGAACTCGCTGATGCCTTGCTGAAAGCCGGTAATGATAGCTACGACCGCGCATGGCAGTTGCCGCTGTGGGATGATTATCAAAAACAGCTGGACAGCAATTTTGCCGATATCGCCAATGTGGGCGGTAAAGAAGCCGGCAGCGTCACCGCCGCCTGTTTCTTGTCACGTTTTACCAAAAAATTCAAATGGGCGCATCTGGATATCGCCGGGACTGCCTGGAATGGTGGTAAAGAAAAAGGTGCGACCGGCCGGCCAGTCACCCTGTTGATGCAATATTTACTGAATCGGATTGACCATTAACGCCCGATGACCCGAGTCAGTTTTTATATTCTTAAAAGTCAGGATATCCACAGCCGGCAGCAAATTGCCTGCCGGCTGGCGGAGAAAGCCTGGCGCGAAGGTCATCAGGTTTTTATTTACACTGAAAATGCTCAGCAAAGTGCGGCGATGGATGAAGCGCTCTGGACTTTTCGCCCCGAAAGCTTTGTACCCCATCAAATCCTCGAAAGCGCCAATACCGTTGCAGCGCCTGTGTTGATCAGTCATGACAACACACCGCCACCGCGTTTGATGGATGTTTTGATTAACCTAAACGCTGAGCAACCGATGTTTTTCAGTCAATTCGAACGTCTCGCGGAAATCATCGACGATGATGAACAAGTCAAACAATATGGCCGGCAACGCTATAAGTTTTATCAGGATCGTGGTTATCCGTTAGAAACACATCATCTCTGAGCAAACGCAGCCATGACCGGCACCAACTGAAGCGGGTATAATGCCCGCTTTCTTTTTGCCATTAACGCGATTTAATATCCATGGATAAAACCTACACGCCTGACGCCATTGAACAACGCTGGTATCAATTCTGGGAACAACGCGGTGAATTTAAACCCAGCGGCGAAGGCGCGCCTTACGCCATTATGCTGCCACCGCCGAATGTCACCGGCAGCCTGCATATGGGCCACGGTTTTAACAACACCATCATGGATTTACTGACCCGTTATCACCGCATGAAAGGCGATAACACACTTTGGCAACCGGGTACTGACCATGCCGGTATTGCGACGCAAATGGTGGTCGAACGTCAACTCAATGCCGACAATAAAACCCGTCACGATCTGGGCCGGGATAAATTTATTGAGCGCGTCTGGGAATGGAAAGAAGAATCCGGCAACAATATCACCCGTCAGTTGCGCCGTTTAGGTTCATCGTTGGACTGGTCACGTAACCGCTTCACCATGGACGATGATTTATCCGAAGCCGTTAAGCAAGTATTCGTAAAGCTCTACGACGAAGGGTTGATTTACCGCGGTAAACGGCTGGTGAACTGGGATCCGGTGTTGCACACAGCAGTATCTGATCTGGAAGTCTTATCCGAAGAGGAAAACGGCTATTTATGGCATTTCCGTTATCCCTTAACCGATGGCAGTGGTCATCTGGTCGTCGCCACCACCCGTCCAGAAACTATGCTTGGCGATAGCGCCGTTGCTGTTCATCCAGACGACGAACGTTATAAACACTTAATCGGCAAGACCATTACCCTGCCACTGGTCGGCCGGGAAATCCCGATTATTGCCGATGATTATGTCGATCAGGAATTTGGTACCGGCTGCGTCAAAATTACCCCGGCGCATGACTTTAACGATGCCGAAATGGGTAAACGTCATGATCTGGAAATCATCAATATCCTGACCATTGATGCCGCCATTAATGACAATGCCCCGGCAAAATATCAAGGTCTGGATCGTTTTGAAGCCCGTAAACTAATTGTGGCCGACCTCGATGCGCTTGGCTTACTGGAAAGCATTAAAGACCACAAATTAATGGTGCCGCGAGGCGACCGCAGTGGTTCAGTCATTGAGCCATTTTTGACCGATCAATGGTACGTTAAAGCCAATGTATTGGCGGGTCCAGCTGTTGAGGCCGTTAAATCCGGCAAGGTTAAATTTGTCCCCGGTAACTGGGATAAAACCTTCTATAACTGGATGGATGGCATTCAGGACTGGTGTATTTCCCGCCAGATCTGGTGGGGACACCGAATTCCGGCATGGTATGACGCTGATGGGAATATTTATGTCGGTGATGACGAATCTAAGGTTCGTGATAAATACCAGCTGTCTGCCGATCTGGCTCTTCATCAGGATGAAGATGTTCTCGATACCTGGTTTTCATCGGCTTTATGGCCGTTTTCAACCCTAGGCTGGCCTCAAGATACTGAAGCGCTGAAAACCTGGTATCCGGGCAGTGTGCTGGTCACTGGTTTTGACATTATTTTCTTCTGGGTCGCTCGGATGATGATGATGGGCATTCACTTTATGGGTGATGTGCCATTTAAAGAAGTCTATATCCACGGTCTGGTGCGGGATGCCCACGGCCAGAAAATGTCCAAATCCAAAGGCAATGTGCTGGATCCGATTGATATTATCGACGGCATTGATCTGGAAACACTGGTCAGTAAACGCACCAGTGGCATGATGCAGCCGCAACTGGCCGCCAAAATCGAAAAAGCCACCCGCAAGGAATTTCCGGAGGGTATTACACCGCACGGTACCGATGCATTGCGTTTCACGTTTGCCTCGCTCGCCACCACCGGTCGGGATATCAACTTTGATATGAACCGCATTGCCGGCTATCGCAATTTCTGTAACAAATTGTGGAATGCTGCCCGCTATGTGCTAATGAACACCGAAGATCAGGACACTGGCATTGATAACAATGATGTCGAGTTGAGTCTTGCCGATCGCTGGATTATTTCGCTGCTGCAGCAAACCGAGCAAACCGTCAGCAAAGCTATCGACAGTTATCGGTTTGATTTGGCAGCGCAAGCGATTTATGAGTTTGTCTGGGATAACTATTGCGACTGGTATCTGGAATTATCCAAACCAGTCCTGAACAGCGAAATAGCATCCGAGAGCGCCAAACGCGGTACCCGCCGGACGCTGGTACGGGTTCTTGAAGCGACATTGCGTATGGCGCATCCAATCATGCCGTTTATCACCGAAGAAATCTGGCAAACCATCGCGCCGCTGGCTGGCAAATCGGGCGATACCATTATTAACCAGCCCTATCCGATTGCCGATGAAGCTAAAATTGATACCAAAGCGGTCGCCGATATGGAATGGGTCATGCAGTTTATTACCGGCATTCGCTCAATTCGCTCGCAAATGAATATTGCGCCGAAAAAATCCGTGCCGGTACTACTAAAAGATGCCGCCGAACTGGACGAGCAGCGTCTGCAACAAAACCATGACTTTATCAGTAAATTAGCTAATCTCGAATCGGTTAAATTATTGACTGGCGAAGCACCAGCCGCTGCCACCGCGCTGGTTGGTAAAATGGAAATCTTGATCCCGCTGGAAGGCCTGATTGATAAAGACGCGGAAATTGCCCGCCTTGATAAAGAAATCGTCAAACTCGATAAAATTATCAAGCAATCCAGCGGCAAACTCAGTAATGAAAATTATGTCGCCAAAGCGCCTGCAGATGTGGTTGCCAAAGAACGCGAAAAACTCGCCGAGCTCGAACAAGCCTTGTCTCAGCTGACACAACAACGTCTGGCACTGGGCTGATCTGAAACAACTGAGAAACCTTGCAGGTTAGCATCAGTCAATAAGAATAGAATCTGCCGGTGTTATTTCCGGCAGTATTTTGTTGTATTGGGGACTATGACTACTAAATAATTTAATCCAAACGACGCTACAACCACGCCCATGGCACGGCTGGAATTTGATAACCGGTTTGTGCGTGAGCTTCCTGCAGACCCCGATACCGAAAATGTTCGTCGCCAGGTG
>JAWWAG010000137.1:0-4757 GCA_033721795.1 Methylophaga sp.
CCGGTGGAGGGAAATACGCTGGGATCCATACCATCAACATCTAATGTAAAGAAAACTTTATCAGGAAAATCATCAGGTAAGGTAATACTGTTAATGTTATTTGGTACTAAATCATCACCATCCTGGTAATAAACACCAAATTGTTCACGCACTTGCATTTCTTCTTCACAAAAAGCACGAATGCCTAACTGATACAACGGGATCCCCATATCCACAGCACGTTTCATCACCGAAGCATGACTTAAAATATCGCCTTCATAAGCGTGGCGAAGATCACAGTGGGCATCGATTTGCACAATGCCAAAATCTTCGATGCCAGCGGCTTTAAGACCCATTAATACACCATAAGTTACTGAGTGTTCGCCGCCCAATACCACCGGAATACCGCCATCATTAACGATTTTGGCAGTGGCACTGGCGATCTCAGCCATCACCTGTTCCGGCGGCACACTGCAATCGATGGGGGCGCAGGTGTGAATGCCCATGTCACACGGATTGGATTTACCATCCCATTTTTCCAGCTGCCAGGAGGCATTCAGAATCGATGACGGACCTAGGTTGGTACCGCCACCATAAGAGACGGTTTTTTCATACGGCACCGGCAACACATGAAACATTGCTTTGGCGGGATCGGCCTGATCGATTTCAGAGCCTAAAAAAATCGGGAATTGTTCGTTTAATTCAGTATTCATGACAAACGCTCTTTAAAGTCTTGATAGCCAAAGTTTTTAACTATCTGCAATACATCAGTTTCGCTGTTCCAAATCGCCAAAGACGGCAATTTAGTGCCGTTAAATGTGGTGGTTTTGACCATCGTGTAATGGCCCATATCTTCAAACATCAGCCTTTGACCAATCTCCAGCGGTGCGTCAAAACTGTAATCGCCTATGACATCCCCCGCCAGACAAGTCAGGCCGCCCAAACGATACGTATGGGCTTTTTCATCCGGCATACCGGCACTAGTAATATCCGGCCGGTAAGGCATTTCCAGAGTGTCCGGCATATGACACGTTGCTGAAGTATCAAGAATCGCCTGATTCAGGTGATTAAACGTCAGATCCAGTACTTCACAGCTTAAAATACCCGTGCCAATCGCCACGGCTTCACCCGGCTCCAAATACACTTCGACGTTATGTTGCGCTTTAAAATCCTGAATTAGCTTAATCAGGCCTTCGATATTGTATCCAGGCGCGGTGATATGATGACCGCCGCCAAAATTAACCCACTGCATTTGTGGCAATAAATGACCGAATTTTTGTTCCACCGCCGCGACCGTACGTTGCAACGGCGCAAAGCCCTGTTCACACAATGTATGGAAATGCAGTCCGCTAATGCCATTCAAAGCCGATTCATCAAGTTGCGACAACGGAATGCCTAAACGTGAACCCGGTGCACAGGGATCATAAATCGGCACTGCGCCCTCAGAATGTTCCGGATTAATCCGCAGGCCAAAAGTTAATTCCGGCCGTTGTTTTTGCATAGCAAGGCATTGCTCACGAAAACGCAGCCACTGCCCGCAGGAATTAAAAACAATGTGATGGGCAAAGGTCAGCAACTCATCAATGTCACCCTGACTGAATGCCGCGGCAAATACATGTACTTCGCCACCATATTGTTCATGTCCCAGTCTGGCTTCATGCAAACCACTGGCGCAGGTACCACTTAAATATTTGGCCGTTAAGGACGCCAGCGCCCACATCGAAAAGGCTTTCAATGCCGCCAGTATTTTTGCACCGCTTCGACTTTGCACATCATGCAAGATCCGTAAATTACGCTCGACCGCCACTTCATCCACGACAAAACAGGGTGATGGCAAACGGCCTAAATCGAGCTTTTTAAAATCAGTAAATTGCATTAATTTTCAATCACCTGAAAGCATTAGTTAATAATAAATTGAACCACAGGGACACAGAGAGAACGGCGATAAAGAACTGTCATTCCGAGCGAAGCCGAGGAATCTCAGCGCCGTCGATGCGACCTCTCGACTCCGCTCGAGGTGAAAAACTCAACCTAATCACCATCATCGTCTTTGCGAGCGCAGCGAAGCAAACTATCGGCCTGATTTAAGTGTATAGAATGCTTCGGCGATAAAGCCTCTTGGCAAAAACAGTTTATTAAATACTCTGTGTCTCTGTGTTTAATCTCTAATCTGGATTACTCGCTTTGCTCGCCCTTCGGGCCAGCCTTGGCAGTTCAACGCGCTGCGCGCTTTTGTCCCGCCTGCGCGGGAATGACACTTAAGACATAATCTGCGAAACCTGCGGATTGTTTTAATCAACTATCCAAATCGAAATTATCCAACTCCACCACATTCCATGGCAGACCATATTTGTTCATATCTTCCATAAACGGATCCGGATCAAACTGTTCGATATTCCAGACACCCGGTTTCTGCCATTTGCCTTCCAGCATCATCTTGGCACCAATCATCGCCGGCACACCGGTGGTATAGGAAATTGCCTGAGATTGCACTTCGGCGTAACAATCCTGATGGTCTTTGATTTGGTAGAGGTAAACGGTTTTCTTTTTGCCGTCTTTAACGCCCTTGACCACACACCCGATACAGGTTTTACCTTTGGTGCGCGGGCCCAGGGTTGATGGATCCGGCAGCAACGCTTTCAGAAACTGAATCGGCACGATCTGCTGGCCGTTAAACTCAACTGGTTCGATACCGGTCATACCAACATTGCCAAGTACTTCCAGATGTTTCAGATAATTATCACCAAAACTCATCCAGAACTGGGCGCGTTTCAGGGTTGGGAAATTTACCACCAAAGATTCCAGCTCTTCGTGGTACATCCGGTAAATATTGTAGCTACCGACTTCTTCAGGACAAGTAAAGTTGGCTTTTTTCGACATCGCCGGGGTCGTGACAAACTCACCATTTTCCCAGTGGCGGCATTCGGCCGTGACTTCACGGAGATTGATTTCCGGATTGAAGTTGGTGGCAAACGGATAACCGTGATCGCCACCATTGACATCGATAATGTCCAGCTCGTGGATTTCATCAAAATAGTGCTTGGCGAGATAGGCAGTAAACACATTGGTGGCACCGGGATCAAACCCGCTGCCCAGCAATGCCATTAATCCTGCTTGTTCAAATTTCTCGCGATACGCCCACTGCCAGCTGTACTCAAATTTCGCGGTGTCTAACGGCTCGTAGTTGGCAGTATCCAGATAGTCCACACCGGCTGCCAGACAGGCATCCATAATGGTTAAATCCTGATATGGCAACGCCACATTGATAACCAAATCGGGTTTTTCTTTTTGCAGCAATGCCGTTAATTCCGGCACATTATCAGCATCGACCTGCGCAGTGCGTATCGGCCGCTTTAACTGCGCGGCAATGGCTTTGCATTTGGCTTCAGTACGACTGGCCAGCACGATTTCCGAAAATACTTCCGGCAGCTGGGCGCATTTATGGGTGACCACGCCACCGACACCGCCGGCACCAATAATCAAAACTTTAGACATAGCAAAAAATCCTTATTTAATCTGAGGCTATAACGTGTGTGTTAACAGCAGAGGAATTAATCAGCGCTCGAAGAAGGTATAACCATTCAGGCTGTCGTTAAAAGCCCGTAGCATTTGCTGACGCATCGGTACCGAAATTTTGCCATCACGCACTGCCTGTTCGGCGAGTTTGCGGAATTGTTCCTGCATGACTTTCGGTTCATATTCGACGTAGCTCAACACATCGGAAATACTGTCACCATGAAACTCACGGATATAATCAAAACTGCCGTCTTCGTTGATATGCACGCTGACAACGTTGGTGTCGCCAAATAAATTATGTAAATCGCCCAGTGTTTCCTGATAGGCACCGACCAGAAACACGCTTAAGTAATATTCTTCACCATGTTTCAGTGGATGCAATGGCAGTGTTTTATGGATGCCATCTTCGTATGAAAAAGAGTCGATTTTGCCATCACAATCACAGGTCATATCGGCTAAAACGGCTGAACGAGTGGGTTCTTCATTCAGTCGGTGAATTGGCATGATCGGAAAGATCTGATCAATTGCCCAGATATCAGGTAACGACTGAAATAAGCTGAAATTGCCATAATAAATATCAGACAGTAATTCCGGGAGACTTTCCAGTTCAGCAGAAATCCGCCGCGCCTGAGGCAATAATTCAGAGATTTTTTCCCAAATGGCCAGGGCCAGATTTTCGGCCAGTGCCCGATCCTTTAACGATGCCTGACCGTGGTGAAATAACTCACGGATTTCATCGCGATAATATAAGGAGTCGTTGTAACATTCCTGCAGATTCTGTGGCGTCACGTTCTCACGCACTGAATACAGATTGATAATCATATCGTGGCTGTCTTCAGGTGCCTGTTCCGGAATTTTTCCGGGTTTATGGTCGCGTACTTCCAGTACATTAAATAGTAGCATTGAAGAATAAGCGACCAGTGCGCGACCTGATTCCGAAATCAACACAGGATGCGGAATTTCTTGCGGGTCTAAACATTCCTGCAAAGTCTCAACAATGTTGTAGCAGTATTCATCGAGACCGTAGTTCATCGAATGCGTACTGTTAGAGCGTGATCCTTCGTAATCGACTGCCAGACCACCACCGAGATCGAGGTAGCCCATCGGCGCGCCTTCTTCAATCAGACCGGCATAAAAACGACACGCTTCCATAACGCCACTGCGGATATTACGGATATTGGGGATTTGCGAACCTAAGTGACTATGCAGCAGTTGCAGGCAATGCAACATATCAGCTTGTTTGAGTTGCTCAACGACTTCCA
>JAWWAG010000138.1:0-4751 GCA_033721795.1 Methylophaga sp.
TGGTTACCAGCCCGCTGATGGTGTTACTGGCAAAACCGTTAACCGGCTTTACGGATAATGTTGCGGCGCAGCAGAATAATCACCGAAGTTATATTGATGCTGTTATGTCGTCACAACCTGTTACGGAGGTGATCAAATGAACAGATCACGCCTGTTTCCACATCCGGTTTTGTCGCTGATTTTATGGATTATCTGGCTGCTGTTAAATAATACGGTCAGTGCCGGCCATATGGTTCTTGGTGCATTGCTGGCGATTTTCATTCCCTGGTTTTCCTCAGGTTTCTGGCCAGAAACAATACAAATTCGAAAACCGTGGTTACTGATGAAGTATCTGGCATTGGTGCTATGGGAAATCATGATTGCCAATGTGGTGGTCGCTAAAATGATTATGGATCGTGCCCATAAATTACAGCCGGGCTTTATTGCCTATCCATTAACGCTGAAGTCACCGATTGCGATTAGCTTGCTGGCGAATACGATTTCGTTAACGCCCGGCACCGTGAGCTGTGACTTGTCTAAAGATGGCCGTACTTTGTTGATTCATGCATTGCATATTGATGATGCAGCGGTAATTAAAGCCGATATCGCCCGTAAGTTTGAGCAACCGCTTGAGGAGATTTTTGCCTGATGCTGAATATTGCGATTGCTATCAGTTTTGTTTTTGTTGCCTTGGCGCTGCTGCTCAGCTTTATTCGTTTGGTCATCGGCCCTGATGTGCCGGATCGGATTCTGGCGCTGGACACTTTATATATCAACTCCATCGCCCTGCTGATTCTGCTTGGCATTTACCTCGATAGTGCTTTGTATTTTGAAGCGGCGCTGTTGATTGCTGTGATGGGCTTTATGGGAACGCTTGCGCTTAGCAAATATTTGCTGCGCGGCGATATCATGGAGTAAGTCATGCTGGAAAACATAATCGCTATTCTCATTATTATCGGTGGTTTTTTTACGCTGGTCGGCTCAATCGGACTGTTTAAATTACCCGATTTTTACATGCGCTTGCATGGCCCGACCAAAGCCAGCACGCTGGGCGTTGGCGCGATTCTGATTGCTTCATCAGTGTATTTTTCTACCAAATCCGGCGATGTCAGTCTGCATGAAGTGCTGGTCACCTTGTTTTTGTTTATTACCGCCCCTGTCAGCGCCCATCTGATGGCCAAAGCTGCAATTCATATCAAAGTGAAACAAGTCGAACGAACCCGTCAGATTGATAAAAATCAGTGACCGAATCCAGAAATCCCGAAATTTGGGTCGATGCTGATGCCTGCCCGGTGGTCATTAAAGAGATTTTGTATCGCGGCGCCACACGCACGCATACCCAAACGACTTTTATTGCCAACCATAGCTTAAGATTACCACCCTCGCCTTATCTCAAATTTCAGCAAGTGCAATCTGGTTTTGATGTCGCTGATAATGAAATTGTCGAACGACTGCAAAAAGGTGATTTAGTGATCACCGCTGATATTCCGCTGGCCGCCGAAGCCATCGAAAAAGGCGCATTGGCACTTAATCCCAGAGGCGAACTCTATACCACCGACACCATTCAGGCGCGGCTGACCATGCGGAATTTTATGGAAACCATGCGTAATAGTGGTGAACAAATGGGCGGTCCACCCGCCTTTCATCAACGTGACCGGCAAGCGTTTGGCAATCAGCTGGATAAGTGGTTACAGAAAACGAAAGGCTGATTTGGAATTCTCTGTGTTACCTTTAGTCTCAATGAGTATGCCATTAAAGGAAAATACCATGGTTAAAGGTACGGTTGATAATAACAATGATCCGGTTGATACCAGCCTGACGCCAGAAAAAAACGTCGATCACTTAACGCAAGCAAACGGTACAAACGAGGAGTCGGACGAAAATCGGCGCGATTTAATACTGACTCATAAAGAAGCCGAGGCTGGCAGTCCAGAAGACATGGCTGCTTGCGGTGAAGAAGATACCGGTGCCGGACTTGAGTTTTTAGTGACACGAAACGATCACGACAAGTAATCCCAAACATCAAGTTGGCTTGCCCTATGGGTTTTTCGCTGCCTTTTTCTATCTAACAGCCACGAAACAGCCATGCATGAATTAACTTGGTATAGCGCGGCATCACCACATAGACCATCAACATTACCGCAATACCGGTGATGAGCAAGGTATCCAGATAGTGATTATCAGGCAGTCCCAGCTTATGAAGTGGCGGTAGCAAAAACGGCAATATCAAGACCAGTGGATAAATCGCTGACCAGGTGACCAAAGCCTGTTTCCAGCGAATCGGAATTTTGGTATTTGCCTGTTCTGGCGTAAACCAAAAATCCAGCCCACTGTTGATATAAAAGTCGTCCCCTTTCACCAACAAAGGCGAAACTTTGGCTATCAATTCACTGCGTTTGGCGGACTCCATCCAGCCCCGCAAATGTGACTGCGTGTCAAAGCGGATAATAATCGTATAAGTTTCCGTCAACCCTGCAATGGGTCGAATCACATTCAAATCCAGATGGCCCGGTGAGCTTTTACAATGCGGGGCGATTTCATTTAACCAGGTTTCATATTCGGCATGTTTGTCCTTATCAACCTGATGGGTGATAACCGCTGTTGCGCCCTCGGTCAAAGGATCGATACGATTTTGTTGCATAACTTACTTCCAAACACTTATAACAGAATCACTATCTTCACTTTAACCCAGCCCCCTGACAGAACAGTCATTAATGAATCTAAAGATCATCCACTGACAAACCTAACAACATTTAATTTTTCCATTTGATTTGAAATTCTATTTCTTCACCTTCTTCATCACGTTCGTGCTCAATGTTATAGATTGCTCTGACAGGAACGTAAATTCGTTCACCGGCTATTTGGATTTCAAACCTTTCATCATTTTCAATGGCATCCGCCAATCGCCGTAATTTCTCAACAAACTCTTTGTTTGAGTATGATTTTTCAATATCTCTATCAGTTTTCATATGTTTATCCTTTAATGTTGTCCGTTTATTCATTTCGTACTAAAAATGAATTGTGGTGGCCACATGTTAGCTTAAATACATCAATGGCTTTAAACGGGCTACTGAGATTCTTAAAGCCATAATTTCGAGTATCAAATGCGGTCTTATTTGAGATATTTGAGCCAACGGGCCCAAGTGCAGCCCAGCTTTATTCATCTTCTGTTGCCTCGATGGCTTGCCGCAGCAGATGTATCCGTTTGGTATCGGATTTGATGTGCTTGGGTTTAACCGTTGTTTTGGTGATCACTTTTTCTTGACCCAAAAACAGAAACTTAGAGCAGGCGTTCACCAATGCCGCCTGTGTTTTCCGTTCCCCCCAAACACCACCTTACCTTCAGCTAATGCACGGGTCACCATCGCTGTGAAATCACCATCCGATGGCACAAAACACATCACTTCAATTTGCTTGTTATACATCACATCCATCGCATCAATAACCAATTCGATATCAGGCGCATTTTTACCCTTGGTTACATCGTATTGCTGTATGGCATATTCATGCAACAGATCTTCCTAGGCTCTAAGCGTAGGCGACTTCCAATTGCCATAAGCTTTACGAATAGTGACCGACCACACCATCATTTGCGACTTCGCTCAGCACATCTTCAAACTTACTCGCGGGCGCATTATCAGCATCAATAAATAATGCTATTTTTTATTTTAGTTCATCCATTTGAGTGTCTAAAACCAATAGCTGTTTGTGGATGACTAGTTATCTTATATTGAAATCAATTAAGTCTGTCACCTTTGATTTGTAGTCACTGTGCAGCGTTGTGAATGCTCTGAGTGTAAACCGGATTTCGAGTATTAATGAAGTTGGTTTTGATACTCGGCAAGGCTGACAGATCAAACTAACGTTGTCATTCCGATGGTGAGCCGAGGAATCTCATCTCACTGGGGATGAGATCCCTCTGCTGCGATCTGGATGACATTAATAAAGACACAATAACATCAGGAAAGTCTGTATGACACTTTTCGTTTTTTACCAGTATCGGTATTCAAAGCCGACATAGGCGGAGCGTGGTTCGCCGGGATAGAGAATATCGTCATCAGCGATGGCTGTCGTCATCACGCTGTGGGTGGTGATATGATCTCGATCAAACAGGTTGCGTACTTCGGCAAATACGCGAAGCGATTGCGTTTCGTTTTGCCAACCGGCTTTCAGGCCCATCAGGGCGTAGTTATCGATTTTGTAGCTGTTGGCAAAATCAGCGTAACGCTGACCAATCACATCCACAGTGGGACCGGCATAAAAACCATTAGCGTGGCGATACATGACTTCACCCCGCAGGGCGTAATCCGGCGCTGCCGGTAAATCGTTATTGCCCCACTGTGCGTCATCGTCAAACTGGAAATGATTCAGCGTCAGGCTGAGTACCGGATTCAGGCTATGAGTACCGTTGGGATCCAGCTGGTAATTAGCACTGAGTAATGCTTCCAGACCGGTGTGCGTGGTTTTATCAATATTGGTGGTATCACTAGTTCCAACTTTACCCGGAGGTTCGGTAGAGAGAATTTCATCACGGATTTCTGCGTGATACAGCGAGATATCCCAATCCCAGCCGAGCTGATTGGTCTGCTGATAGTGGCCACGGGTACCGATTTCGGCGACCGTTCCACGCATCGCATCCAGTTCTTGATTTGCGCCTGAAGCAGTCTCATCAACGAGTTGATACGTGGTTGGTGGTTCGTATAAGCGACTGATATTACCGTAAATACTGGTTTTTTCGGTCAACGCATAGATTAAGCCAATATTGGGGTTAA
>JAWWAG010000139.1:0-4715 GCA_033721795.1 Methylophaga sp.
ATCAGAAAGCAAATACAGCTGATGACATTCCCGAAATAATTTGGCCGGCACATTCCGGTAAAACTTATAGCTATGCAGCGCTAAATAGCTCAATTGTTCGCAGGTACGGTAAATGGCCATATGCGCCAGTGGGTTACGATCCAGATTGGCTTTGACTTGACCGGCCTCAATGATGACCATTTTGTAACCAATCGCCAGTTGATTCATCAATTCTCCGAGATTATCGATGATTTGCTGGCGTTGCTGGCTGTCACGGACTTGCCTGCGTAATTCGGCAGGCGTCAGGGTAAACAACAATTGATTGAGCGGACCACGATACATATCCAGCAGTAACAAGCGGTTTTTCAGGGGGACCTGATTGGCATTAAACCGCTTTAAGGCATCGCTGTAGATCTCAATCAGCTGCGGTAGATTATTTTTTGGCAGTTTATCCAGCCAGTGCCGCAGCAAGGACTCGTTAAGCTCAATACTGCTGTTGCTGTCGCGCTCAACAGGTATGCTGAGATTCAGTGACGGCATATTGTCCGGCAATTTAAATGGCATATCAGCAGTAGTGAGTTGCAATTAATTGGGACAGAATCAACATGCGTGACAAGCTCCTGCCGGCAATGGTTAAAAGCGAATATGCATCATAACCCCGAGTTTTGCTTGCAGACAATCGATTGGGTCAGATAAGCGGCATGGCACCTTGATAATTGAGTTGTCGCCAGGCCTCAAATAAAATAATGGCCGTGGCATTTGATAAATTCAGGCTTCGGCTGTCTGGTCGCATCGGGATACGGATTTTTTGATCAAACGCCAACACATCAAGTATACCGGCTGGCAGGCCACGGGATTCCGGGCCAAATAACAATACCGATTCATCGGTAAACTGCACCTGGTCATGATGCTGGCGGGCTTTAGTAGTGCAGGCAAACAGTGGCCGGTGGCCAACCCATTGCTGAAACGAAGGATAGTCAGTGTGCAGCTGAAGGTTGGCAAACTCGTGATAATCAAGACCGGCACGGCGCAGACGTTTATCATCCAGCGCAAAGCCCAATGGCTGAATCAGATGCAGTTGCGCGCCGCTATTTGCGCACAGCCGGATAATATTTCCGGTATTGGGCGGGATCTCCGGTTCATATAATGCAACATGCAACACCGACGGAATCTAACTAACTCAGCTATTTTCTACGTACAGCGTCAGCTGCTGACCAGGCCGCAGCAAACTATGTTCACCGAGATTATTCCAGGCCTTGACGTCGGCAACTTTAACATTGAATTTGCGGGATATTTTCCACAAAGAATCGCCGCTTTGAATGGTGTAATTAACGGTTTTGCGATTAGTCTTACTGGTATCAGGCTGCCAGACCACCAATTGTTGGCCACTGTGCAGCACATCATTAAGCGATTTTTTATTCCAGGCCGCCAGTTCGCTGACATCAACATTATATTGCCGGGCAATATGCCACCAGGTATCGCCTGCTTTGACGATATGGCTTGAGCGTTTTACCTGATTATTAATAGCCACAGGTTCGCTTTCCTGCGCATTGGCACTGGCCATCGGAATCATCAGATGGGCGCCAGCACGGATAAGATTACTGGACAGTTTATTCGCCTGTTTGATGGCGGTAACCGAAGTTTTATGCCGTTTGGCAATCTGGCCCAGTGACTCACCGGGTTGTACCTGATGCCGTTGCCAGCTCAGTCGTTGTTCTCTGGGTAATTTCGCCAGAGCGGATTTAAAGTTTTCAGCCTTATTGATGGGTAATACCAGCTGATGAGGTCCGGTCGGTACTGTTGCCCAGCGATTAAACCCGGGATTGAGTTTATGAAGATAGTCTTTACTGATTTCTGCCAAATCCGCAGCCAGCGCTAAATCTAACTGACTGCCAATATTAACGGTCGTCAAATACGGTTTGTTGGTAATCGGACTGAGACGAATATCATACTGTGCAGGTTGTTTTACAAGGTGAGCGACGGCCAGTAATTTTGGCACATAAGCGGTGGTTTCCGCTGGCAGGTCCAGTGACCAGAAATCGGTGTCACGGCCTTGTTCAATATTTTTTTTGATAGCGCGGCCAACGGTGCCTTCGCCAGCATTATAGGCGGCCAGTGCCAACTCCCAGTCACCGAAATAACCATGCAGTTTTTCTAAATAATCGAGCGCTGCATCGGTTGAACGCACCACATCGCGACGCGCGTCGTACCACCATGTTTGTTCGAGGCCAAAGACTTTGCCGGTACCGGGAATAAACTGCCAAATACCCGCAGCGCCACTGGGTGAGTTGGCAAATGGCTGAAAGCCGCTTTCGATCACCGGCAACAGCGCGATTTCCATCGGCATATTACGTTTATCAAGCTCATCGACAATGTAAAACAGGTACGGCCGGGCGCGTTCAACCACGCGGTTAACGTAGTCCGGATGTTTCACAAACCATGTCAGAGGGGGCTGGGTTTCAGGACGTAAAACCCGGTAATCGGTCATACCGTAACCGTTTCGGATACGCTGCCATAAATCATCAATTACGATTTCGTCGTGTTCTTCAAACAAACGTAAATCGAGTTCTTCGGCGGGCAGTTCGACCAGACGGTTGCGTTGCCAATTGGCTGAACGTTTTTTCAGGATCAAATCGGCTTCACCGGTCGTGGTGACGTTGGCTTGTTTGCTGGTAGTGCTACAGCCGGAAATCACCACACATAGTGCGATCAGCGCTGGCCATATCAGCTTTTTAAGATTTAACATATCGCTTCATCTTAGGTATCTAAGCATTTAATTGCGTTCAGTTTATACGCCAATTTGCCGGGTCACGCCAGCCGCAATTTGGTGTTGTCATGGCAATGTCACATAAAAGCAGGGCCTGCAGATATAAGTTTTTACATTCATTTACTATTTTCATTTACCGGTTTGCGACAAATCAGGTTCAGCTTTTTTCAGGCTGCAAAAAAGCAGATATCGGCCTGCTAAGGTAAACTGTTTGCTGATTGAGGAGAGCTGAATGTGAGCAGATTTGAAGGGCAACTAAAAAAAATGCAGGCGATTTTGCCCGCCGATGGTTGCGCGCAATACACATTGTCATTAGGCGATAGTCAGGTGGCGATGCATGAACTGATCGGACAACCGCTTGAATTTATTTATGCCGGTGTTATTTTTTGCCAGAATTGCCAGCGTAAAACTAACAAAAGCTACAGCGGCGGATTTTGTTTCCCCTGTTCGCAGAAACTTGCACAGTGCGATTTGTGTTTTATGAAGCCGGAACTGTGCCATTTTGAACAAGGTACCTGCCGGGAACCGGATTGGGGATTAGCGGTGTGTATGCAGGATCACATTGCTTATCTGGCGAATAGCTCTGGTCTGAAAGTCGGCATTACCCGTATCGGCCAGATACCGACTCGCTGGATAGATCAAGGTGCGACGCAGGCAATGCCTATTTTTCGGGTAAAAAGTCGTTATCAGTCAGGCCTGGTGGAGGTGCTGTTTAAACAGCATGTTGCTGATCGCACCGATTGGCGGAAAATGTTGAAGGGAGATGCGGAGCCCCTGGATTTATCGGCACAACGGGATCGCCTGATGCAGGAATGTGCTGGGGAGATTGCTGCCCTGCAAACGCAATTTGAGTCGGGTGCCATCATACCGTTGCCAGCAGAAAATATAGTGTCGATTCAGTATCCGGTTGCGCGGTATCCAGAAAAAATCAAAGCCCTGAATTTTGATAAAACGCCCCAAATCGAGGGTGAACTGCAAGGCATCAAAGGGCAATATCTGTTACTCGACACGGGCGTGCTCAATATCCGTAAATTTGCCGGTTATCAGGTAGCGCTTAATCTATGAATATTTATCCATTACTACGTGATTTGATGTTCCGACTGGATGCTGAAACTGCACATCATCTGGGGCTGAATTCGCTGAAATGGCTGGAATTAACCGGCCTGTTGAAATTAATGATGCCCACACCTCTGGTCAAACCGGTGACGGTGATGGGCATTGATTTTGTCAATCCGGTGGGGCTGGCCGCCGGGCTCGATAAAAATGCCGATTATTTAGAGGCTCTGGCGCGGCTTGGTTTTGGTTTTGTTGAAGTCGGCACTGTGACGCCAAGGCCGCAGCCCGGCAATACCCGGCCCCGCATGTTTCGATTGCCGGAAGCCGAGGCGATTATCAATCGTATGGGGTTTAACAATCTGGGCATTGCGCATTTGCTGGAACAAGTTCAGGTCGCTGAGACAGACGTCAAAGTGGGTATCAATATCGGCAAAAACTTTGATACGCCCGTCGACAAAGCGTTGGATGACTATCTGATTGGCCTCAGTAAGGTCTATGCACATGCTGATTATGTGACTATTAATATTTCATCGCCGAATACGCCGGGACTGCGTAGCTTGCAGTTTGGCAAAGCGCTGGATGATTTATTGGATAGCTTAAAAAACAGTCAGGCTGATTTAGCGGCAAAACATGAACGCTATGTACCGATGACCGTTAAAGTGGCGCCGGATTTAACAGCCGAAGAGTTGTTACAGCTGGCTGATACTTTCAGCCGTTTTCAGGTCGATGCGGTGATTGCAACTAATACCACATTGGATCGTGAAGCAGTCAGCGGTTTAAAGCATGCCGAAGAAGCGGGGGGGTTAAGTGGTCGACCCGTATTTGCCAGATCAACGGAGGTTGTCAGACAATTCCGTCAGGCGCTGCCGAACGATATGCCGATTATTGCTGTGGGGGGTATTAACAGTGGTGA
>JAWWAG010000140.1:0-4687 GCA_033721795.1 Methylophaga sp.
AATTGAACCGTCCTTTCAAAAAGGCGGCCCGTATGAGAAGTTTTATGCCCTCTACGAAATGGTCGATACCTTTATTTATACTCCGTCAGATACCACTCGTGGTTCGCCACATGTTCGTGATGGTATCGATTTAAAACGGGTAATGAGTTATGTCGTTGTGGCGACATTCCCTGTCTTACTGTTGATGCTCTGGAATACCGGTTTTCAGGCCAACAGTGCCATGGCTGAACTGGGTATGGCCACTGTTGAGGGCTGGCGTGGCTGGATCATGAATACGCTGGGCATTGCCTACAACCCCGATAGCGTTTTTTCCAATATGTTCCATGGGCTGCTGTATTTTCTGCCCATCTATCTGACCACGTTGATTGCCGGCGGTACTTTTGAGGTGATTTTCGCTGCGATACGTAATCATGAAGTCAATGAAGGCTTTTTGGTTACTTCCATGCTTTATACGCTGACTTTGCCGCCATCAACCCCGCTGTGGCAGGTGGCGCTGGGGATTATCTTTGGTGTCGTTATTGGTAAAGAAGTATTTGGCGGTACTGGTAAAAACTTCCTTAACCCGGCCCTGACGGGCCGGGCATTTTTGTATTTTGCCTATCCGGCGTCAATGTCAGGTGATGCCGTATGGACAGCAATTGACGGTTACACGGGCGCAACGCCTTTAGGTCTGGCGGCATTGGGCGGTGTTGAAGCCATTAAAGAAGCCGGTTACAGCTGGGGCCAAACCTTTATGGGGATGATGCCGGGCTCTTTAGGTGAAACCTCAACGCTGGCCATCTTGTTTGGTATGACTTTCCTGCTAATTACCCGCGTTGCATCCTATCGCATTATATTCGGGGTATTCATCGGTATGTTTGCCACCACAGCGCTGTTCAACTTGATTGGCAGTGACACCAATCCGATGTTTAGCATGCCCTGGTACTGGCATATGACATTAGGTGGCTTAGCCTTTGGTATGGTGTTTATGGCAACCGATCCGGTGTCAGCTGCCATGACCAATAAAGGGCGCTGGATTTACGGCATTCTGATTGGCTTTATGACCATATTAATCCGCGTCATTAATCCGGCCTTCCCGGAAGGTATTATGCTGGCCATTTTGTTCGGCAATATTTTTGCGCCGCTGATTGATCACTTCGTGGTGCAAGCCAACGTCAAACGCAGACTACAACGAATTTAACTATGACTGAAACTACGCAGAAAACGGGATTTTTTGGCAAGCTGATGGCTTTGCCCAATGATGATCCGCGTAAAACGATTTTCATTGCAGTGCTGCTTTGCCTGGTTTGTTCAGTCTTGGTGTCGACTGCTGCTGTTGCCCTAAAAAGCCAGCAAACTGTTAATAAAAAGAATGATATCCGCAAAAATATTCTGGCGGTAACCGGTCTTTATGAGCCAGGGATGGATATTGATGCGGCTTTTGAGCGCTTTGATGTGCGGTTAGTGAATTTAGATGCGGGCCAATATGCTGCAGCAGATGTTGATATCGATCCGGTAACTTTTGATCAGTATAAAGCGGCTGCCACACCTGAATATGGCGTCAATATTGACAATGATATCGCCGGTATCGGTAATCGCGCTAAATATGCGCCGATCTACTTATTACGCGATCCTGAAACTAACGCGGTACAGCAGGTTATTCTGCCGGTCAGCGGTTATGGCTTATGGTCAACCATGTACGGTTTTTTATCTCTGGAACCGGACTTGAATACCATTGCCGGCCTGCGCTTTTATCAACACGCAGAAACGCCAGGCCTGGGCGGTGAAATTGATAATCCCCGCTGGCGCAACAAATGGGATGGCAAAAAAGTTTATGACGACAACGGCAATGTTGAACTGCGTGTCGTGCGTGGTTTCGTCGATGAAAATGCCCAAAATGCAGAACACAAAATTGATGGTTTGTCCGGCGCTACCCTGACCAGTCAGGGCGTTTCCAACATGATGGTTTACTGGTTGGGCGAACAGGGTTTTGGCCCGTTTTTACATAGCTTACGCGCTGAGTTGGAGAGTAACTGATGGCAAGTCAGGCGAAAAAAAATATTGTTGATCCTTTAATCGATAACAACCCCATCACCCTGCAGGTACTGGGCATTTGTTCAGCACTGGCGGTGACCACCAGTATGACTGCAGCATTGATTATGTCGATCGCCCTGACCACGGTCACAGCCTTTTCTGGTGCAATTATCAGTTCGATTCGTAACCATATTCCCAGCAGTATCCGAATCATCGTGCAGATGACAATCATTGCTTCACTGGTCATTATTGTTGACCAGGTGCTTAAAGCCTATGCCTATGAAGCCAGCAAACAATTATCGGTATTTGTCGGTCTGATCATCACCAACTGTATCGTTCTGGGCCGCGCCGAAGCTTATGCGATGAAAAATCCGCCGGTCATGAGCTTCCTCGATGGTCTGGGAAATGGTTTGGGTTACAGCCTGATCCTGATGGGCGTGGCTTTCTTCCGCGAGTTATTAGGTGCCGGTAAATTATTTGGCCAAACCATTATTCCTGTTGCCAACGAAGGTGGTTGGTATGTGCCCAACGGTCTGATGCTGCTGCCGCCCAGTGCTTTCTTCATTATTGGTTTAATGATATGGGCAATTCGCAGCTGGAAACCACAACAGGTGGAAGCGCCGGATTACCAAATCCATCAAGTTCATCGGACGGAGGTACTGTAAGTGGAGCATTATCTCAGTCTGTTTATACGTTCGATTTTTGTCGAGAATCTGGCCTTGGCCTTTTTCTTGGGCATGTGTACCTTTCTGGCAGTTTCCAAAAAAATTGAAACGGCACTGGGTCTGGGTATTGCCGTAATTGTTGTGCAAACAATTACCGTACCGGCCAATAATCTGATTTACCAATATCTGCTACAGGAAGGCGCACTGGCCTGGGCCGGTCTGCCTGATGTGGATTTAAGTTTTCTCGGCCTGATTAGCTATATCGGTGTCATTGCCGCCATGGTACAAATCCTGGAAATGGCCATGGATAAATATGCCCCGGCCCTTTATAACGCGCTGGGTATTTTCCTGCCGCTTATCACCGTTAACTGCGCCATTCTGGGTGGTACGTTATTTATGGTGGAACGCGACTACAATCTGGCGGAGAGTGCTGTCTATGGCGTCGGCAGTGGCTTTGGCTGGGCACTGGCTATTACCGCCATTGCCGGTATTCGCGAAAAACTGAAATATTCCGACGTACCTGACGGCTTGCAGGGTTTAGGCATTACCTTCATTACCGCTGGTCTGATGGCGCTTGGATTTATGGCCTTTTCGGGGATTCAACTGTAATGGAAATCATACTCGGTATTGTTTTATTCACGTTGATCATCATGCTGCTGGTCGGCGTTATTCTTGGTGCCCGCTCTAAGCTGGTAGCCACCGGTGATATTGAAATTATCATCAATGACGAAAAAACCATACGCACGCAGGCCGGTGGCAAATTGCTCGGCGCGCTGGCCAATGCCAATTTATTCGTCTCATCAGCCTGTGGTGGTGGTGGTACCTGCGCCCAATGCAAAGTGAAAATCTTTGAAGGTGGCGGTTCGATTCTGCCTACTGAAGAATCGCATATCACCAAGCGGGAAGCTGCAGAAGGCGATCGCCTGTCCTGTCAGGTGGCAGTCAAACAAAATATGCGTATTCAGGTGCCGGAAGAGGTATTCGGTGTCAAAAAATGGGAATGTACCGTCCGCTCCAACGACAATGTCGCGACGTTTATTAAAGAATTGATCCTGGAATTACCTGAAGGGGAAGATGTTAAATTCCGCGCCGGTGGTTTTATCCAGATTGAATGTCCACCACATACTGTTGAATATAAAAACTTCAGCATCGGTGACGAATATCGTCCCGATTGGGACCGTTTTGATTTGTGGCGTTACAAATCAGTTGTCAAAGAAGATGTGGTTCGGGCCTATTCGATGGCCAACTATCCGGAAGAAAAAGGCATTATTCTATTGAATGTGCGGATTGCTTCCCCACCACCCAATAACGATGATGTGCCACCGGGCATCATGTCATCGTATATCTTCAATCTGAAACCCGGCGACAAAGTGACAATTTCCGGACCATTCGGTGAGTTTTTCGCTAAAGACACTGACAAAGAAATGGTGTTTATCGGCGGTGGTGCCGGTATGGCGCCAATGCGCTCACATATTTTCGATCAACTGGGCCGTATCAAAACCAAACGCAAGATCACTTTCTGGTATGGCGCGCGTAGTTTACGCGAAATGTTCTATACCGAGGACTTTGACCAGTTGGCTGCTGAGCATGACAACTTTACCTGGCAAGTTGCGCTGTCGGATCCGCTGCCTGAAGATAACTGGCAGGGGTACACTGGCTTTATTCATAATGTATTGTATGAGAACTATTTAAAAGATCATCCTGCACCCGAAGATTGCGAATATTATATGTGTGGTCCACCGATGATGAACGCAGCGGTCATTAAAATGCTGGAAGACTTGGGTGTTGAGCGTGAAAACATTATGCTTGATGACTTTGGGGGCTAAATGTCGACCTTTATTGCTGCATTTGTGTTGTTATTAATCGTTGTTGCGGGCATGGCGATAGGGGTCATATTTGGGCGAAGCTCAATCAAAGGCAGCTGTGGTGGCCTGAATCAGGTTGGTTTGTCAGGTAGCTGTGGCGGTGCCTGCAGCATAGAAGAAAAACAACAATGTGCGGCACGTAAG
>JAWWAG010000141.1:0-4663 GCA_033721795.1 Methylophaga sp.
TGTCGCGGCAATCAGTTAATCGCACAATCTCCCAGCAACATATCAGGGTTATTACATAGCCGGGAACTCGGCTTATTGGATATTGTTGACTTGTTTGGCAGCGACGCAGTGCTCACCGAAGCACCTGTTGATGCCGTTATTGAACTGTTGCCAGAGCCTCCCGGGACACTTGAGTTTTCCCCGCATAGAGATAAAGAAATATCAGGCCACAAAATCACCGTATTGGCCTTAACTGTACTCAACCCCCTCAGTGTGGCCGAGCGAATCGCTATCTGGCTACGCCAACGATCCACAAAAAACGACGTCTGACATTTGCGAAATCGCCTGATATCCATTACATTCAAGGCCGTTACCCGCCTTGAAATATGGCCCAGAGACAGTTAATGACGGTAGGCATTTTAATCGTATCGCATAATCATATCGGTACCGAACTCATCAATACTGCACGGCAAATGTTGTCATGTTGCCCGCTGCCGACCAAAGTGATCTCTATTGAGGTCAAAGACAATCCGGACGCCATCCGAAAGCAGTTAAATCGCGATTTGATAGGTCTGGATCAGGGAAATGGCATTTTGATCCTGACTGATATGTTTGGATCTACCCCCAGTAATATTGCCTGCGCAGTGTCGGATCGTAATGATATCCGCATTGTCTCTGGCCTCAATCTGCCAATGCTGGTGCGGGTGCTGAATTACCCGACGCTCAATCTTGAAGAACTCGAAATCAAAGCCATCAGTGGTGGCCAGGAAGGCATTGTGCGTTGTCACCACTCTGGATTTTTGTCATGACCCAGCAAACATTTACCATTATCAACAAACTGGGTTTGCATGCCCGCGCAGCAGCCAAATTTGTCACCACCGCCTCGACATTTAATGCCGACATCACCGTGCGCCGTGACGGTCGCGAAGTGAATGGCAAAAGCATTATGGGCGTCATGATGCTGGCCGCCGCTAAAGGAACCAATATTACCGTGAGTGCTGATGGTGATGACGCCGATGCTGCACTGCAAGCCATCGGTGAATTGATCGCTGATTATTTTGGGGAAGGCCAATGACCCTGGAATTGCAAGGGCTCGGTGTTTCACGGGGTATTGCCATAGGCCGTGCCCATATTCTGTTTCATAACCAGCCGGATGTTCGTGAATACCTGATCCCGGCATTTGCTATTGAACAGGAAGTGGAACGGTTACTGGATGCCATTGAACAGGCCAAACAGCAGTTAAAAGCCATTCGTAATCATATTCCGGCCAATGCACCGTCAGATGTTATTGCCTTTATTGATACCCATATTCTGATGCTCAATGACTCGTCTTTAAGCAAAGTACCAGTCGATATGATTCGCCAGCGGCGCTGTAATGCCGAATGGGCCCTGCAACTACAGCGTGATGCTCTCATTAACGTCTTTAATGAGATGGATGATCCCTACTTGCGCACCCGTCGTGATGATGTCGATCATGTCGTCAACCGGGTGCATCGGATCCTCGCTGATCAGGATGTCGCCGATCACGAAATCCCCGATGGCCGGCTGAAAGGCCGCATCATTATTGCCGAAGATTTAACACCGGCCGATACCGTATTAATGCAACATCAGGGTATTGCTGCCTTTGTTACCGAACATGGTGGTGCGACGTCACATACCACGATTCTGGCACGTAGCCTCGGTATTCCGGCAATTATCGGTGTTGAGTCAGTGCGCCGCTATGTGCAGGACAATGAACCGCTAATCGTTGATGGTGAGGCTGGCATCATGATTGCCGGCGCTGACGATACAACAACGGCTGAATTCCAGCAGCGACGCATTGCTTTTGATGAGCATATTTCGTCATTAAGCCGTTATAAATCACAACCGACCGAAACCCGTGATGGCAAAACCATTACTTTGCTGGCCAACGCCGAATTGCCTGAAGATATCAGCACAATTTCTGCCGCCGGCGCCCAGGGTATCGGCCTATATCGTACTGAATTTCTGTATATGAACCGGCTGGCACCGCCAGAGGAAGAAGAACAATTGGCGGCCTACCGCGATGTTGTGGAAGGCATGAACAATCATCCGGTCACTATTCGTACCTTTGATCTGGGTGCTGATAAAACCGTTGATGGTGGCCGGCAGCTTTCTCAGAATGTGGTCACTAACCCGGCGCTGGGTTTACGGGCCATTCGCTTATGTTTGGCACAACCGGCGATGTTTCGCACGCAGTTAAGGGCAATTTTGCGGGCTTCCGCCTATGGCAAAATCAAAATCATGTTCCCGATGATTTCGACCATGCATGAACTGACGCAAGCCCGCAATTTACTTGAGCAATGCAAAGTCGAACTGGATCGTGAGGGTCTTGAATACGACCGGCATATTGAGATTGGCGCCATGATAGAAATTCCAGCCAGTGCCGTCTGCGCCGATATGTTTGCAAGGCATGTTGATTTTCTGTCGATTGGTACCAATGACTTGATTCAGTACACACTGGCCATTGACCGTATTGATGACCACGTTAACTATCTTTACGATCCGTTGCATCCGGCCGTACTAAAACTGATTCATATAACCCTCGAGGCTGGTAAACGCCACAATATTCCGGTGTCAATGTGTGGTGAAATGGCCGGCGATCCAAGATTTACCCGCTTGTTGCTGGCCATGGGGCTGGAACACTTCAGTATGCATCCCAATGCCTTGCTGGAAGTGAAACAAATCATTAACGAAACCGATTTGGAGCAGCTCCCGGCCAATACCCTGCAAATCATGAACGTTTCCGATGCACTGGAAGCCGATATGCTGCTCGAACAAATCAACGCTCCCGAACATAATCATTAAGATGCGTTTATCTTTTACGGTTGATTGATTGACCGTAAAGATGAACGGGTCTTGGATTTAGCGCTATCCAGCACCGGCCCCACAGGCTAAAATAAGTGGCAAGCCAATTCCCGAACACCGACGCCCTGTGGAGCCGGACATGTCTGAGCTGGATCAATACCATGCTTTAAATCATTCGCTCGATACCCTTGCCGATGCGCTGCAAAGCGGCCGCTTCGTCAGAATGCGGCGTTTGTTGGCAAGTCTGCATCCAGCGGAAACGGCGCATTTACTCGAGTCACTGCCACCCGCTGAACGAAAAGTCTGCTGGCCGATCATCAACCCAGAACTACGCGGTGAGGTGCTGTCGTATATCGGTGAGGACGTCCGCACCAGTCTAATGGTTGATATGGATACCGCGGACCTGCTCAGCGCGACCGAAGATCTTGATACAGATGACGTGGTCGACTTGCTGCAGGATCTGCCGGACCATGTCATGCAGGAAGTTCTGCGGGCGATGGACAGCCAGCGCCGCCGCCGCATTGAGGTGATTCTCGGTTTTGAGGAAGATACCGCTGGCGGTCTGATGAACACCGACGTGGTAACGGTGCGTTCCGATATTACGCTCGAAGTCGTGCTGCGATATTTACGTATGCTCGGTGATTTACCAGAAAACACCGACAGTTTGTATGTCGTTGATCATAATGACAAATATCTTGGCACTTTGCGTTTATCGCAAGTCGTCAGCCGCAGCCGTTCGATGACGGTACGTGAAGTGATGTCACATCAGGTAGAAGCCATTCCGGCCAATATGTCTGATGAAGACGTTGCCCATCGCTTTGAAAAACACGATTTGATTTCGGCACCGGTTGTCGATAAAGACAATCATCTGCTCGGTCGTATCACCATCGATGACGTAGTCGACGTTATCCGTGATGTAGCCGAGCATTCCATGCTGAGCATGGCCGGTTTGAGTGAAGATGAAGATACCTTTGCGCCAGTGAAAAAAAGCGTACATAGACGCTCGGTGTGGTTGGGTATCAATTTAATCACCGCCTTTTTGGCTTCATGGGTTATTGGCTTGTTTGATACGACTATCGAAAAAGTCGTGGCTCTAGCGGTGTTGATGCCGATTGTTGCGAGCATGGGCGGTATTGCTGGTAGTCAAACACTGACTCTGGTTATCCGTTCCATGGCACTTGGTCAGTTAAATGACAAAAACCAACGCTGGCTGCTGCGAAAAGAACTCGCTGTTGGCGCGCTTAACGGTATCATTTGGGCCATTGCTATCGCCTTTGTCACCTATTTATGGTTTCAGGATGTTGGGATCGCGATCCTGATTGGGGTGGCCATCATTATTAATCTGGTAGCCGCATCACTGGCCGGTGTGACCATTCCATTGGCGCTGAAAAGAGTCGGTATTGATCCGGCTTTGTCAGGCAGTGTATTGCTGACGACAATTACCGATGTGGTCGGTTTTATGGCCTTCCTCGGATTTGCTACGCTATTTATTGTTTAATTATTGACCGGAATTTTTTATGTCAGGCAACAGCTTCGGAAAACTCTTCACCGTCACCACTTTCGGTGAAAGTCACGGCCCTGCAATAGGCTGTATTGTCGATGGCTGCCCACCGGGCATGACATTGTCTGAAGCTGATTTACAAGGCGATCTGGATCGACGCCGTCCCGGTAAAAGCCGCCATGAAACTCAGCGCCGTGAACCCGATCAGGTGAAAATTCTGTCTGGTGTTTTTGAAGGCAAAACCACCGGTACACCAATTGGTCTGTTGATTGAAAACGTTGATCAGCGTTCCAAAGATTATGGCAATATTGCTCAGCAATTCCGGCCGGCACATGCTGACTACGCCTATCATCATAA
>JAWWAG010000142.1:0-4626 GCA_033721795.1 Methylophaga sp.
CAGGCGGTATACGTCCCTGCGGATGACTTGACCGATCCATCGCCAGCCACTACTTTCGCCCATTTGGATGCAACAGTTGTACTGTCACGTTCAATTGCTGAATTGGGTATCTACCCTGCGATTGACCCGCTGGATTCGACTTCACGTCAGCTGGATCCGCTGGTTGTTGGTAACGAGCATTATGAAATTGCCCGTGGTGTGCAAAACACGCTGCAACGTTACAAAGAACTGAAAGATATTATTGCGATCCTGGGTATGGATGAGTTGTCTGAAGAAGACAAACTGTCCGTATCACGCGCTCGTAAAATTCAGCGTTTCATGTCACAGCCATTCTTCGTTGCGGAAGTATTCACCGGTGCACCTGGTAAATATGTTTCACTGAAAGATACCTTGGCTGGTTTCCGTGGCATTCTGGATGGTGAATATGATTCACTTCCAGAACAAGCGTTCTACATGGTTGGCACCATTGATGAAGCGATTGAAAAAGCCAAAAAGTACTAATCTCTTGGGAGGTAGCTGATGGCTATGACAATTCATGTTGACATCGTGAGTGCTGAAGAATCCATTTATTCTGGATTGGTAGAAGCGGTAATTGCGTCAGCGCAACAAGGCGAAGTGGGTATTTACCCGCGTCATGCCCCATTGCTGACTCGCCTGAAGCCGGGTGAAGTACGGTTATTAAAAGATGGTAAAGAAGAGCATTTTTATATCTCTGGTGGCATTTTAGAAGTACAGCCACATATCGTTACCATTCTGGCTGATACCGCATTACGTGCTGATGACGTAAATGAAGCTGCGGCTCTGGAAGCCAAAGCATCGGCTGAAAAAGCGCTAACCGACAAATCCGCGAAACTGGATTTTGCAGAAGCACAGGTTCAACTGGCCGAAGCAATGGCGCAATTACGGGCCATTGAAAGAGCACGTAAAACACGTAAGCATTAATCACGAAAGTGATGATCTGAGAAAGGCTGTCTTCGGACGGCCTTTTTTGTTTTCAGGTCTTTGCTAAACTACAGAGCTGATACAAGGAATCCATTATGTCTCTGGCTATTATTATCCTCGCTGCCGGCAAAGGCACCCGCATGAAGTCCACCAAGCCCAAGGTAATGCATACTTTGGCGGGAAAACCCTTGCTGCAACACGTTATCGATGTTGCCAAACAGCTTAATCCAGCCAATCTGACCGTGGTCTGTGGCAATGGCGCTGATGAGGTAGTACCGTATTTAGAAGCACAAGATATCGATATCGCCATGCAAACTGAGCAAAAAGGCACCGGCCATGCCGTCGAGCAGGCCAAAGCGGCTTTTGCCAAAAGCGATCAAACCCTGGTGCTGTATGGCGATGTGCCGTTGATTCAGCTCGATACTCTGCAAGCATTAATTGATTGCGGTGACAAAAATAGCCTGAAAGTGCTGACCGCGATCCTAGATGATCCCACCGGTTATGGCCGCATTGTCCGTGATGATAATGATCAAATGCTATCCATTGTCGAAGAAAAAGATGCCGACGATGATATTAAAATGATCAACGAAATCAATACCGGCATTATGTGTATCCCATCTCAATGGCTAACCGAGGCGTTGGATCAACTCGATAACAATAATGCGCAGGGCGAGTATTACCTGACCGATTTAATCGCCAAAGCCGTTGAGCAGGACATCGCTACCAGCTCTGTCGTCTGTGAAGATGAAATGGAAGTTGCCGGCGTCAATAACCGCGTGCAACTGGCCGAATTGGAAAGTTATTATCAGCAAAAATGTGCGACTGAATTAATGATGAGCGGCGTTACCATGCGCGATCCGGCGCGGATTGATATTCGCGGTGAGCTGACGGCCGGGCAGGATATCAGCATCGATATTAACGTTATTTTTGAAGGCAAAAACAGTATTGCCGACAATGTTGAAATTGGTGCCAATTGCATTATCAAAAACAGCATTATAGCGACCGGTGCCCGGATTTTGCCCAACAGCATTATCGAAGATGCCGAAATCGGTGATTACGCTGAAATCGGCCCATTCGCCCGAATTCGCCCCGGCACCAAAATGGCTGCCAAAAGCAAAGCGGGTAACTTTGTCGAAATTAAAAATGCCAATATTGGCTTTGGTTCCAAGATCAATCACCTCAGCTATATCGGCGATACCGATATGGGCGAACATGTAAACGTCGGCGCCGGTACCATCACCTGCAATTACGACGGTGCCAACAAGCACCGCACCACGATTGGCCATCGAGTGTTTATCGGCTCTGATACCCAGTTAATTGCACCGGTAACGTTGGAAAATGGCGCGACGATTGGGGCGGGCTCAACGATTCGTAAAGACGCACCGGCGGATGCGTTGACGTTGACCAAGTCGGAGCAAAAGACAATTAGAGGATGGCAGCGACCGATTAAAAAAAATAGCTAGCTCAAAGAGATTTTATGGCAACGGAAAATGAAATCATTTCATACTTCGAGATGTGTCGTCGTGAGAGTTCATCTTTACAGAGAGGTATGAACTTTAGACTCCACGGCGGACACTCTGTTTTGCTCATGTCAGTTCAGCCGAACTCACCATATCAAGATGCTGTATTGGACGATGGAGCCGTCCTGATCTACGAGGGGCATGACCATTCAAGAACATCTACACTACCAACGCCAAAGTTAGTTGACCAACCAGAGTTTTTACCAAGTGGTAAGCTAACCGAAAACGGCAAATTTCATAAAGCTGCGCAAGGATTTAAAGCCGGAAAAAAAGCACCAGATCTAATTCGAGTCTATGAAAAACTTCGGAAAGGTATATGGGGATATAACGGATTATTCCATTTAGTAGATTCTTGGTGTGAAAGTGATGGCAATCGACAGGTATTCAAGTTTCGTCTGGAAGCAATTGAAGAGCTTGCAGATAATTCAGCGCCGGTAGATTCTGAGTTCAAATTGACCAAGCATCGGAGAATTATTCCAACACACGTTAAACTCGAAGTATGGAAACGTGATGGCGGTGAATGCACCATGTGTGGCTCAACAAACGAGCTACATTTTGATCATATCCTTCCCTATGCAAAAGGTGGCACATCACTAACGGCTGAAAATGTTCAGTTGTTATGTGCAAGACACAATCTTCAGAAGAGCGATAGGATTGAATAAATATTAACGTCTAGATTTTAGAAATCAAAGTCAACAGACATGATCGTTTTGAAAACATCCTGCTACAAGCAAAAAAAGCCCCGAATTAACGGGGCTTACGAGTATTAACCGATTGAAAAATCAATAATCAGTTTTTTGACAAAATTATGCTTCTGCTAACGTCATGGCCTGTAGGTAGTTTTTCATACCCATTTTATCAATCAGACAAAGTTGTTGTTCCAGCCAGTGGGTGTGATCCAATTCAGTGTCTTCAAGTTGTTTAAGAAGCATCTGACGGGTTTCAAAGTCTTGTTCTTGCTCGCACAGGGCAATGCCGTCTCTTAGGTTTTTAACAACCGCGTATTCCAAATCAAGATCGTTTTGCAGCATCTCGGTGACGGTGTGGCCAACGCGTAAAGGTTCACGATGTGTCAGGTCTGGCATGCCGCCCAGAAACAGGATACGTTTAATCATCTGGTCGGCGTGGGCGGTTTCATCCTGCATTTCATGGGCAATACGATTATAAAGCCGGGTCAGGCCCCAGTCTTCATACATTCTGGAGTGAATGAAATACTGGTCCATCGCAGTCAGTTCTCCGGCCAAAAGCGCATTGAGTAAGTTGATAACTTTCTGACTACCTTTCATATTTTTCCTGCCGTTTTGTGTTGTTGAATCGCCGCCCTGATGAGCAGACCGCTATAAAGTTATTGCAAGCTTACTTTATCAGATGATGCAATCAGGCTGTTATATCGATAAAAAATTCCTGCCTTGATTAACAGACATAAAAAACGCCGATGATATTGCTATCACCGGCGTTCATGTTGCCTTGCCTGTTAAATATTATTTAACAAGCTAGCTAATGTTAAAAATCAATCAGCAACTTCATGGCCAATTACGCCGCCAACCGCTGCGCCACCAACGGTGCCGACTGCGCTACCACCTGTTAAAACAGCACCGGTTACGGCGCCAATGCCAGCGCCCGCTGCTGTGCTTTTGTCCTGACTCGACATGCCACTACAGCCTGCGAGTGCCAGCGCCGCTAACGTGAGTAAGATGCCCGTTGAAATGTTGCGTGTGTTCATAATGTTGTATCTCAAAGTTCGGCGATAAATATCGAGCCGATGAACTCATCATACTCGCAATATATAAAGTCGATACGTTTATATTTGCCAAAAAAAATAATTAAAAATCAATAATTTATTTGGCACGGATAAATTTCTCAGCGCTAGAAATTGACCTGTCAATAAACTTAGAAAGGCCACTCAATAGCCTTCTCATTCAGAGCAATAATAAGAAGTTTCGATGGCTTAAGTGGGTTGAAATAGCGCGTTATATAGGCGCCGTTTCATAGCAATGAGAGCATGCTGATCATTGAGATTGCTAAATAACCGCTTTTGGTGCTGTGTTATTCAAAAAGCTTCTAAGATGCAGTACGAATTTGTTGGTATTGTCATGATTGATTTTGGCCGGCATTTCCAGACGCAATTGTTGCATTTTGCTATCCGGAACAGTGATATAACCCA
>JAWWAG010000143.1:0-4606 GCA_033721795.1 Methylophaga sp.
GTGGCTGATTGATTTCCCACGTATCGCAGCACCTGATGAAGAAATGAATGAATTCTGGGGCGAGTTACATACCTACTTTGCCTGGGCATTATTGGCATTTATTGCTGCGCACGTCAGTGGTGCTATTTATCATTCTTTCCGTAACGACGGTATCGTCCGCCGAATGATGCGCTGGTAACAGACGTTATAAATTGTAATAAAAATGGGCCGCACGGCCCATTTTTTTATGCGTTCATTATTGCTGTCCACAGCAAGTTGGTGAGCCAGACAACCAGACTGATAAACAGCATCATAATAACGATCAATACAGTAATAAATATGATGTTTTCAAGCATCGATCTACGGTAAGTTTCCTGTGGTTTCTGCTGATATTCAGCCAGCAGATTGGCATTACGTTTGTTGGCTTTCCAGACAAAATCAAAAATATCGCCCAATACTGGAATTGCGCCGATGGTCGTATCAATCAGCATATTGATAATCATGCGCATTAGAATGGTTCTTGGCACACCAATTTGGTTGGCTTTATATATCAATGCGCTGGACAGCAAGCCACCGATAAAGTCGCCAACCCCAGGGATCAAACCCAGAAAGCCGTCAAGCCCGATTCGATAACCGCCGGGCAGTGGAATGCTCTCATCCAGTAACCAACTTAAGCGATCGATAAAACGACTGTTTTTTTTCATTAAGCGGTTTCCTTATTGATTGGGTGCACATTTACCATGCGCCAATACCACTAATATTGTTACTGTGACTGCATCAGCTTAACGACTTCCACGGCCATTGTTCGAGCTGAATTCGGGTTTTGCCCGGTAACCAAATTGCCGTCGACACTGACCTGCTCCATAAACGGAATAAATGCCTTATCAACCGTCGCGCCCCGTTCTTGCAAAACGGTTTCCAGCAAAAATGGCATATCGCTGTAGAGTCGCATAATCCGCTCTTCAAAATTGGTAAAAGTACTGACTTCACGGCCAGCAACCAGATATTCGCCATCAGCCATTTTTACATTTACTAAGGCAGCCGGACCATGGCATACCGCACCCACCACGCCATTGTCCTGGTAGATTTCACGGGTCAGGCGCTGGATATCAGGATTGTCAGGAAAATCCCACATCGTGCCGTGACCGCCGGCAAATACAATGGCGTCATAATCAGCGGCATTGATGTCAGCGAGTAGCAGGCTGTTCTGCATTTTTTGCCAGTCCCTAACGGTTTCAATAAAGCGGCGGTTATCATCATCAGATAATTTATGGCTACGAGGATCCATCGGCGGCTCGCCGCCTTTTGGGCTGGCAATATCCACGCTGAATCCAGCATCTTTAAATACATAGTAAGGGTGCGTTACTTCAGATAAGAAATAGCCTGTTTTGCGATCATTGTCTTCACTGGCCTCACCGATAAAGCCGTGACTGGTGACGACAATCAGAACACGTGACTCAGCCCAGACGGCAGCCGGTAACAAAAGTAAAGTCATTACAAATAATATAAACCGCATTGTCATTTTCATCGGTGTTTCCTTGATTACTGGTAAAGGTCATTATGCAGGCAGATACGCAACAGGTGTTGATAAGCATTAGCCGAATCGAGAAACATCCATGATAATGAAGCTTTTGTGGCAAGGGAATTGTGAATGCTGACCGTTGTTTACAGCAATGACATGCAACAGCTCGCTGCGCGGCTTGCAGAAAAACAGCAACAGGCACCTTTGCCACCAATGCAGCCAGAAATGGTGATGGTGCAGAGTAACGAGTTAGCGCGCTGGCTCAATCTCTATCTCGCCGCCAATCAATCCATTGCTGCCCATATCGAATTTCCGTTTCCCTCCGCCTGGTTATGGCGTTTGTTTCGTTCGGTGTGGTCGGATGTGCCGCGGGAATCACCGTATGCCACCGATGCGATGGCTTGGAAAATCTTCAAATTGTTGCCAACGGTCACTAACGATCCAACTTTTTCTGAAATCAGTCGCTATCTGGGTGAGCAGCAAGAGCCCCGCAAGGCGTATGATTTAGCCCAGCGTATTGCCGATAGTTTTGACCAGTATTTAATGTATCGCCCAGACTGGATCGCCAGCTGGGAAGCTGGTCATACGCCAAACTGGCAAGCAGCGTTATGGCAGCTTTTAACTAAAGACGATAAAGCGCCGTTACATCGCGCCCGCTTATTACAGCGGATGCAGCAGGCGCTGAATGATGGCAGTTTTCCGGCAGAGATTTTGCCGCAACGTTTATCGATATTTGGTCTAAGTGCTTTGCCACCGGTGTATCTGGATTTGCTGGCGGCGATTGCAGAACTGACCGAGGTTGATATTTATTTGCTGTCGCCCAGCGAAGATTACTGGGCAGATTTGCTTAGTGGCAAACAGCAGGCCAGGCAATTATTGCTGCTTGAAGACAATACCGACATTGAGATGGGCCATCCGTTGTTGGCAAGTCTCGGCAAACTCGGCCAGACTTTTTTTGCCCAGCTGCAGGAAAAACCGCATACCGCAGAAACGTATTACCTAGCACCAGATCCGGTCGATCTGCTAAGTCAGCTAAAAGCGGATATTTATCAGTTGGACCCGGACACTACTGCGATCCAGGTCGATCGTGAAGATGATTCGCTGCAAATTCATAGCTGCCACAGTCCGCTGCGTGAAGCCGAAGTGCTGCATGATCAGCTGTTGAATTTATTTGAGCAGCATCCGGATTTAGCGCCGACTGATGTGTTGGTGATGACACCGGATATCGATTTATATGCACCGGCGATTGAAGCGGTATTCAGCAGTCAGCCGCAGTCGCGGCATATTCCCTACAGTATTGCCAATCGCGGTGATGCCCGGCAGCAGGCGATTATCAGTGCTTTTGATGAGTTGCTGGCCTTGCCACAGTCGCGTTTTGATGTCGAAAGCATTATGGCCTTGTTGGAATGCGCCGCCATACAGCGCCGCTTTCAATTAAATAATCAGGCTTTGGAATGGATCCGCGATTGGCTGCAGCAAACCTATATTCGCTGGGGCTTTTCGGCAGAGGATAAAACGGCGCTGGATTTACCGGCCAATGACGCCAATACCTGGCGAAATGGTCTGGATAGATTGCTTTTGGGTTATGCCTTGTCTCCATCAGCCGATGATCAATGGCAGTTATTTGAAGGGAAATTGCCAGTTGCCGGCATCAGCGGCGAACGTGCACAAATGGTGGCCCAGCTCAATTTGTTTATCGAACAATTAGTAAATTTGCGTAATGCTTTAAAACGACCGCGCACACCGGAAGACTGGCAACAATATTTATTGCAGTGTCTGAGCCAGATTATGGCGGTCGAGGGTGAAGCCGAACAATTGCAATTGGATGCTTTATTGGCTGCCCTGCAACAGCTGGCAGAGTCGTCAGTACAGGGCAGTTTTGATCAAACGATTGGCATTGAAGTCGTCCGTGACTGGTTAAAGTTACATATTGAACTGCCCGGCGCTGAACATCAGTTTATGGGCCGTGGCGTCACCTTTTGCGATATGGTGCCGATGCGCAGCATTCCCTTTGATGTGGTCTGCTTACTGGGCATGAATGACAGCAGCTTTCCGCGGCGTCAGCCAAAACCCGGCTTTGATTTATTATCAACCCATTACCGGCCCGGCGATCGCTCACGGCGTGATGATGATCGTTATTTGTTTCTTGAAGCGATTTTATCTGCCAACCGGCATCTGTATATCAGCTATGTCGGCGCCAGTATTCATGACAACAGCGATATTCCGCCGTCTGTGCTGGTCAGTGATTTGCGGGATGTAATCAATCAACGCTTTGTTGATGATAAGGGCCAGCCGGTCTGGCCGCAGCTACTCATCCAGCATCCATTACAGGCATTTAGCTGGCGTTATTTTGATGACCAAACCGATAAATTATTCAGCTTTAATCATGCTGCCTGTCCGCCGCCAACAGATGAAAAAATCGTTCATAACTGGTTTGCCGAAAGCTTGCCCGAAGCCGATGACAGCTGGCGATTTGTCAGCCTGAATCAGCTCATTAATTTTTTCAGTCATCCGGCACGTTATCTCGCTGAGCAGCGGCTCGGCATTTATTTCGAAGACAGTGCCGGGACGCTGGAAAGTCGCGAGCCGTTTGCTTTGAATGGCCTCGAAGCCTGGTCAGTAAAACAGCAATTATTGGCAGGACGCATGCAGGATGTGGCAACCGAGCAAATCCAGCCGGTGATTGCCGCCAGTGGCGTTTTGCCGCAGGGACAATTCGCTGATTTACTGTTTAATCAGCAACTGGAAACGGTCGATGCTTTCGCCGAACAACTGAAACCGCTAAAACCGGATACGCCACTCGAGCCACTTGCCTTTGAAATCGAGTGTGGCGATTTTACCGTGACCGGCCAGTTACAAGGCTTAGCGGCAAGCGGCCTGTTGCAATATCGGCTGGGTAAAACCCGAGCCAGCGATTTATTGCGTTTGTGGTGCAGTCATCTGCTGCTTAACTGTTTAAAACCAAAGGGTGTAGTCACGCAAAGCCGTTTATTAACAGAGACTGGGCTAATCACCCTGGATTCGGTGGCAGCGCCGGAGTCACTGTTAAGTGATTTATTGGCGATTTATTGGCAAGGGCTGCATCAGGCACTGCCGTTATTACCA
>JAWWAG010000144.1:0-4499 GCA_033721795.1 Methylophaga sp.
AGGCACAATTTCAGCCAGCATAAAAAATACAAGCGAATGAGGAGACCCTATGGCATCGGCAGAATCGAATAACATTGCCGGAATTTCGGTCAATAACATCGCAATGCTGAGCAGTGTAACGGTCTTTATCGGTGCCATTATAGTGGTTGGTATCAGTTGGGGCCTTAGCAATGATTTCGCCGGAATCAATGCTACCGATGTGCTTACCACTTTGTTCATGGTAATGGTACTGAGCTGCATAGTTGGCATTGCTGTGGGACTCTTATTAAAAGCAAAAACAGCCAAAATTGCAGCCCAGTTGAATGTCATTCACGAAACACTGTCTTTATTGATTGCCAAGCGCTATGAAAAAGTCGAAGAGCAGTTACAAACCATTACCGAACCTGCCACTGCACCCGAACTCACATCAATTGGCGGACTACTGACCGATCTGGCTGTTTCGACTGCAAGTATTGATGAGCAGGCCGCACGTAGGGTTCGTGATTGTTACAGTCAAACGGATGCTTTACGTCACCAGCTGGAGCATGTTCGGCGGTTGATCAGCAATGCCCAGATGCTAATTATGACCGTAAGTCCCCGTTTGGAAGTTGCGTTTTTTAATCGTTATGCAGAAAAAATTACCGGGGTTGCAGCGAATGAGATTATTAACATAGGTGTCGGTAATTTATTTTCATCGACTGACTGGCGGGAAACCGAACGTCATTATAAGGCCTTACTCGCGGGCGATATTAAAATGGCTCACCAGGAAACGGAAATCATTGATGGCGAAGGTCAAATCCGTAATATCTGGTGGCTGCATTCGATGCTTGATGATGCGGAAACCAAGCAGATTTTATCGGTGGGACATGACATCACTGATGAAAAAGGGGTTGAAAAACGCGTTGTTTGGTTATCCAACAATGATGCACTGACCGGTCTGGTTAACGCGGTTAAATTTCAGGATATATTTGTCGAAAATCTCAATAATGCACTGCGTTATGAAAAACATCATACCTTGCAATACCTGCATTTTGATTTTCCGATGTACCAGAAGCTCGACAACCATTTAACGCAGCAAATGACGGATGAAATGCGTGTGGCGATTGCTGATGCCTTACAACAGTTGATCCGGCAAACCGATACTCTGGCAAGGGTTAACGAGCACGATTTTGCGATTTTACAACCGGAAACCACAGATGAAGGCCGGCAGCGGTTTACAGAGAAGTTACTCACTCGCATGGCAGAATTAAACTTAACGACGCCTAAGAAGAATTTGCCGGTCTGCGTCCATATTGGTGTGATTGATTATCCTTATGAAAATGCTGATGCCAATGAGTTATTTGCTTTTGCAGAGCTTGCCGCTGTACGGGCCAAGCATCTTGACGCTAAAACCAGCGGCTATCATGTTTTTGAACCGAACGAACAAACGGCGAATGAATTAAAAGATCGGGTATTCTGGAAAAAACGCATTCAGAGTGCTTTGCAAAAAGAGCAGTTTGTTGTTCATTATCAACCGATTATTGCTTTGAATGCCCAGCGCATTGTTGGTTATGAAGGCTTTTTACGATTACTGGACGAGGAGACCGGCGAGGCGTTACCGGCCGGTAAATTTATCGAAATTGCCGAAAAACAGGGGCTGATTGAAGAGATTGATCAGTTTGTCCTGAAGCAAATCTTTGCCAAAGCCGCTGCCAGCCGTGAGTCAATGAGTCAGCAGTTGTTTGCAATTAATATATCCAAACTGACACTTGAGCCCAATAAATTATTACCGCATTTGAAAAAGCTACTTAGCCACTTTAAATTGTCCGGTCGGCAAATTATTATCGAAGTCAGTGAAGATATTGCGATTGATCATACTGATGCGCTGAAGTTACTGATGACAGCTGTCAAACAGTTGGATATTCGTTTTGCGCTTGATGATTTCGGCTTCGATGGCACGCTGTCGAAATATGGTTTTTCTTCATTCTCGCTGTTGCAGCAACTGCCTGTGGATTTTGTGAAGATCAACAGTCGGTTTGTTCGTGATCTGCATAACAACACCCATGATCAGCTGTTTGTGAAAGCCTTGGCAGAAGAAGCACAGTTAAATGGTGTCAAAACCATTGCCGCCGGCGTTGAAAACGATGAAGTGATGGGCTTATTGAAAAGTTATGGTGTTGATTATGCGCAAGGTTATTTTATCGGCCATCCCTCAGCCAGCCTGCAAACTGATAATTAAGACTGTTGTTTAGCCGCTTCCCATAGCAAATCCATTTCAGCCAGCGATGCATCCTGTAATGTTTTACCTTGTCGCTGTAACTGCGTTTCAATAAAAGCAAAACGCTTGCGAAATTTTTGATTGGTTTGTTGTAATGCTAATTGGGGATCAATCTGTAAGTGACGGGCCAGATTGGTGATGGCAAATAATAAATCACCGATTTCATCCTGAAGCCGGGCGGGATCGGCCTCATCCAGTTCTGCAGTCACCTCATCGGCTTCTTCGTGAATTTTGTCGATAATGCCGCTGATATCAGACCAGTCAAAACCAACCAATGATGCTGCCTGTTGCAGTTCAACAGCATAGTTAAGTGCCGGTTGACTGTCATCAATACTATCCAGAAAAAATCGTGTTGCCTTAGCCATTACCCGCGGGTGAACTTAATAATATGACGACGATCCCGTTTGCTGGGGCGGCCTTTTTGTTCACGAAAACCCAACGGCTCATTATGCAGTTGCTCACGTAACTGTTCACGTTTGGCCTGACTTTCTGCTGTTTCCTGATATAAAGTCTGGGCTTCGATGGCTGGACGGCGTTGTTTTTCCAGGCCTAATACTTCAATTTCAAAACTATACGGTGGTTTGGAAACTTCCAGCATATCTCCAGTATGCACATGACGACTTGGCTTGGCACGCTGGCCGTTAACGTGTACTTTGCCGCCATTGATAGCTTCAACGGCCAGACTTCGGGTTTTAAAAAAACGTGCCGCCCAAAGCCATTTATCGAGGCGTTGGGCGGCATTTTCAGTTTCAGGTGTTGCTTTCATAAATTGATAGAATTGCTACTGCATTGATTACAGGTAAGATTATTAATCGAGAACACTGATTAAGCTTTGCCTTGCAGTTGCAATAAAATCGATTCGTTTTCCAGTGTGGACGTATCCTGCGTGATTTCCTCACCCTTGGCAATGGTCCGCAGCAGGCGGCGCATAATCTTGCCAGAACGGGTCTTTGGCAAATTATCCGCGTAACGAATCTCATCCGGTTTGGCGATAGGGCCAATCTGATCCGACACCCAGGCACGTAATTCATTGGTGATAGTTTCATCAATACCACCCTCAGGGCGCTTACCTTTTAAAACCACATAAGCAAATACTGATTCACCTTTCACCTCATGCGGTTTGCCGACGACTGCCGCTTCCGCAACGTCTTTATGGGCAACCAGTGCTGACTCAATCTCCATGGTACCCAGACGATGACCGGAAACATTCAACACATCATCAATACGGCCCATGATCCAGAAATACCCCTCATCATCACGACGTGCACTGTCACCAGCCAGATAATATTTGCCATCAAAATAGGGCCAGTAAGTGTCTTTATAGCGCTGGTCATCACCCCATATGGTTTGAATCATTGATGGCCATGGTTTACGAATGACTAAAAAGCCGCCCTGATTGGCCTGCGTGATTTCATCACCGTCATCATTGACCACAGCAGCATCAATGCCGGGCAGGGCTCGGGTGCATGAACCCGGTTTGGTCACGGTGACGCCGGGAATCGGCGCAATCATATGAGCGCCGGTTTCGGTCTGCCACCAAGTATCGACAATCGGGCAACGGGATTGACCGATGACTTCGTGATACCACATCCAGGCTTCCGGATTAATCGGCTCACCAACGGTGCCCAGCAAACGCAATTTTGATAAATCGTAGCTTTTAGGCAGTTCATCACCGACTTTCATCAATGCACGAATAGCCGTTGGTGCAGTGTAAAACGTAGTCACTCCATGACGGGCACATACATCCCAGAAACGTCCTGCGTCCGGGACAGTCGGCACACCTTCATAAATAATCATGGTGGCCCCCGTCGCCAACGGACCATAGGCGACATAAGTATGACCGGTGATCCAGCCAACATCAGCGGTACACCAGAAAACATCTGAGGATTTGATATCAAAGACCCAGCGCATCGACGTAATGGCGTTGAGTAAATACCCAGCGCTGGAGTGTTGAATGCCTTTGGGTTTGCCAGTAGAGCCTGATGTATAAAGTAAAAACAATGGATCGGCGGCATTCATGGCCGTTGCAGGGCAATCGGCAGATTGTCCAGCTTCAGCATCATGCCACCAGATATCACGACCATCCTGCATCGTAATATCATTTTTGCAACGTTGATAAACAATGACAGTTTCAACACTGTCGCAGCCTTTGCTAAGCGCCTGATCAGTGGTTTTTTTCAGCTCGATTATTTTGCCGCCTCGATGTCCACCGTCGGCAGTAATGACGACTTTGGCCGTGGTATCTTCAATACGATCTTTTAAT
>JAWWAG010000145.1:0-4497 GCA_033721795.1 Methylophaga sp.
AAAAACGTCGTCTACGAAATGGACAATAAACCGGCTTTACCCCTGTATAAAATGTATATCGGCTATTACGCCAATCAGTTACCGGCATCGGGACTGAATTTCCCGTTTGCCATCATGGATGAGAAAAACGTCAATGTGATCCGGACTCTGCTGGCGATTAATGAGAAAGAAAACAGTCTGACCTTCGCTGGAAATATTGCTGAGGGTTCAACGGTACGCTTCTTAAAATCAGATCATGATCAGCTGGTGGTTGGTGCCAGTGAAGCCGCCAGACAGATTCTGCTGAAAGACGTCAATATCAACGATAAAGCATTGGCAATTTGTGTCAGCTGTGTCGGTCGCAAACTGGTCATGGAAAATCAAGTGTCTGACGAGGTCTTCGCCGTCCAGCGCCTACTTGGCACGCAAACCGGTATCACTGGATTTTATTCCAATGGTGAAATCTGTTCCGGCGAAGACGACAGTCATAGTTTGTTGCATAACCAGACCATGACTATCGCGTATCTGAGCGAACATTAAAATCTGCTTATCTGACCAGTTCGCGGGCGGCAGCTAACAGCGCCAGTCTGGCAATAACCCCATAAGCATAAAAACGATTCGGTTCAGCATCTGGCTGATCAGCTTTATTGGGCTCAATACAAGATTGCGCAAACGCCAGAGGCTGAAAATGCATGCCCGGCGCGTTTAGATTTTCATTGGTGCCGCGCCCGGTGTGCACCCGATAAAAGCCACCAACCACAAAATGATCCATCATGTAAATTACCGGCTCGGCCACCGCTTGCTCTTCACCCAGTGTTTCAAAGGTATAAACGCCTTCCTGAATCAACACATTATCGACCACTAAACCTTCTTTAGCCGATGACATTTTATTGCGCTGTTTACGGTTTAAATTGACAATTTCTTCAACTGATTTGACCGTCATAATGCCCATGCCATAAGTACCGGAATCGGCTTTAACAACAGCAAACGGTTCAAGATCGATACCATATTGATCGTATTTCTTTTGCACGGCCTTAAGCATGGTTTCAACATTACGCGCCAGACACTCAGTACCGCTTCGTGCCATAAAATCCACTTCACCACATTGCAAGGTAATGGGTGACACCAGCCACGGATCAATATTCAGCTGTTCGGCAAATTCGTTGGCAACATCATTGTAATGGGTGAAATGATCCGATTTTTTGCGCGTATACCAACCAGCGTGCAATGGGGGTGCCACTTGCTGCTCCAGATTTTCCAGAATTGCTGGCAAGCCACCCGATAAATCATTATTTAACAGCACTAGACAGGGAGAAAACTCACCAATGCCAACCCGGTTACCATTACGTTCCAGTGGTGACAGATGACAGGTTTTGCCTGATGGTAATTCAATATCCGCGGGCTCGGTCATATCGTCGCGCAAACTGGCAATCCGGGCATCAAGGCCGGCTTGCTCAAAAATACCACGCAACGTTTCCAGACTTTCCAGATAAAACAGGTTACGGGTATGGTTTTCGGCAATGATTAACACCCGTCTGGCAGTTGGACAAATCCGCTCTACTGCGGCTTGCGCCGCCTGAATACATAAAGGCATGAACGCCGGATTGAGATTATTAAAGCCAGCCGGAAACAAATTGGTATCGACCGGCGCCAGTTTAAACCCGGCATTACGCAGATCGACCGAGGTATAAAATGGTGCTGGAGTTTGCAGCCATTGCTCGCGAAGCCAGGCCTCGACATCCGCCTGCCGGTCCAGCAAGTGTGATTCAAGTTGCAGTAAAGGGCCGTTAAGGGCGGTAGTCAGGTGCGGCACGGCTGAACTCATAATACGGATATCCTTAAGGCTTGTTTATCTTTCAAATCCACCACTGCTGGCGGCTATTTTTGTGTCCGGTAAGGCGGAAATTGCGCCGTGTAGTTATTCTACATCAGCAATTTACAACGCAGGCGGGCGCAAAAGTCCCAGCCCTTCGGGTTGTGGCTGAAAAAACGCCACTCTGCGTTGCTCGTTGTATGTTTAGAATAACTAAACGGCTCTCTTCGCGCCTTGATTGACATTTTTTCAGTCACAACAGAGGCGGAGATGAAAGGTAAACAAGCCCTAACGTTGGCGGCGTTTGCGGCCCATTACTGTGATATGGGACACAGATTCCCATTTTCAAGTCATTCATACTCTGGCAAGGTTGCAAACTCGGTATGGAGTCCCGCCATTATTGCACTTGCGCTTAACTAGCCGGCATTAAAAAAATGGGTTATCTTCAATGCTGACTTTTATAAACATTTATTCGTTTTCAGGATCTGCAAAAACCGTGAGTGACAATTTGACAGAATTTTCCGGCCTGAAAGTCATGGTCATTGATGACAGTAAAACGATTCGTCGTAGTGCTGAATCATTGTTGCAGAAAGCTGGCTGTGAAGTCATCACGGCCGATAATGGTTTTGAAGCACTGCCCATGATCAGTGCCCAGCACCCTGACATCATGTTTATCGATATTATGATGCCACGTCTTGATGGTTATCAAACGTGCGCACTGGTCAAAAACAATCCTAAATATCGCGCCATTCCTATCATTATGTTATCCAGTAAAGATGGTTTATTTGACAGGGCCAAAGGTAAAGTCGTCGGCGCAGAGCAATATCTGACCAAGCCGTTTACCCGCGATGATTTACTGAGCGCCATTCGTACCCATTTGCTGAATAAAAACAAGGACAGTTGAGCTATATGGCTTTGATTCTGATTGCCGACGATTCACCAACAGAGGTTTATGTACTCCGCAAAATGCTCGAAAAAAACGGGCATGAAGTGATTGTTGCTGAAGACGGTGAGCAAGCGATTGAAGTCGCCCATGCGGCGATGCCCCAATTGATTTTAATGGATGTTGTGATGCCAGAGTTAAATGGTTTTCAGGCCACCCGCCGGCTGACCAAAGATCCGGAAACCACCCATATTCCGATCGTCATCGTCTCGTCTAAACATCAGGAAACCGACAAAATGTGGGGCTTGCGTCAGGGTGCACGGGGTTATCTGGGAAAACCCGTAACCGAATCCGAGTTAATATCGCAGATCAATGAGCTATTAGGCACCTGATATGGCACAACTCGACCAGCCTGCCGACATCATTGCCCTGCTGCAGGATATCGAACGGCGTAGCCGGCAGCGTGTTGCCGGCCTCAGCCAGCAAGATAATTTACAGGGTGCCTGGAGTGCTATTGGTTTTCGTCTTGCTGATATGCACTTTCTGATTCCACTGGATCATAGCCGCGAAGTATTTCCTGTGCCGGCTCAAATTACCCCGGTACCCAAATCACAACCCTGGATTTTTGGTGTGGCCAATCTGCGGGGTGACTTGTTGCCGATTATTGATTTACAGCTCTTTTTACAGGGCCACAGTGCCAAAATCGACAAACGCAGTCGCGTCATGGTGATCAATCATCCAGAGATCTACAGTGGCCTGCTCGTGGATGAGGTCTATGGCCTGAAACATTTTCAACGTCCGCCGGATCCACAGCCTACCAGTTTGCATCTAAATTTACGGCCGTATTTACGCGGCAGCATTAATCAGACCGATCGGCAATGGTATGTGTTGGATTTCCAAAAACTGGCAGATGATCCGAGATTCATCAATGCCGCTGCTTAACCTTTATTTGTCAGGATTGTCGTCATGAATGCCACTAGCAAAGTTTTTTTTTCCTCACTGCTCAGTAAAAAAAATCTGCTGAATTTATTATTGCTGCTGATCTTTCTGACACTTGCCGGGGGTGGTCTTTGGCTAATGGCGACTGGTCAATTTATCCGCATTCATGCCGAGCCGCTGGTTACCGCTGGCATTACCGGACTGGCAGTTTTATTAGCTGTATTGATGGCGATCCGTCTCGCCTGGACGCCTATTAATCAGCTCAAACAATCACTTAACGATATGGAGTTACAAAACCGGCATAACCAGGATGCGATTTTGCGATTACTCGACGAAATGGGCGATCTGGCTGATGGTGACTTAACCGTCTCGGCAACCGTCACAGAGGATATTACCGGCGCGATCGCCGACTCTGTCAACTACACCATTGACGCACTACGCAGCCTGGTTGAACAAATCAACTCGACGACATTGCAAGTCGCATCGGCTGCCCAGGAAACACAGGCAACGGCCCTGCATTTAACCGATGCCAGTGAACATCAGGCCCACCAAATCACCGAGGTAAGTTCGGCGATTACCCAGATGGCAGCGTCCATCGAGCAGGTTTCGGATAATGCCAGCCAATCACAGGAAGTCGCCCGGCAATCGGTCAGTCTGGCCGTACAAGGTAACAGCGCCGTTAAAAAGGCTATTAATGGAATGGATACAATCCGCGAGCAGATCCAGGAAACATCTAAACGGATGAAGCGGCTGGGCGAAAGCTCACAGCAAATCGGTGAAATTGTTGAACTGATTAACGACATTGCAGAACAAACCAATATTTTGTCGCTGAATGCGGCAATCCAAGCCGCTATGGCCGGTGAGGCGGGTCGGGGGTTTGCCG
>JAWWAG010000146.1:0-4451 GCA_033721795.1 Methylophaga sp.
CAAAATCAACAGTAAAGCCGCCTGCCTCTAAAAAATCTCCGACATTTGCTGCCAAATCTCGATGATCTTCAACGATTAAAATGGTGGCAGCAGGAATTTTCATAGTCAGCGTCGGTTATGAGGTTATTAATAAAGATGCACGTTACGATTTTCTCAAAAGCCTTGCAAGTGTTATGCGAAAGGTTGTTAATTTTGGTAAAAATCAATTGACTCATTAAATAACAATCATTATCATTTGTATCACTATCTAAATGAGCCGCCGACATGATTATCTGTGTTTGCAACAACGTAAACGTGAATGCCATAAAATCCGCTGTTGATAACGGCGCTGATACATTGGAAAAAATCCGGGAAGCCACCGGGGCCGGCGCATGTTGTGGCAAATGTCAGTTTAAGGTTAATCGTCAGTTGCATCAGCACTTAAGTCAGCCAAATGATGCGCAAAGTCTGACAAAAACGGCGAACTATTCATAACCATCAATTATTTATTTATCAGTTCTGAGATGGTTTAATGCCTGCAGGCATATGCTAAGTCTTTCAAATTCCTCTACTAAATTCATTTTTTTGCCTAATGTCAGTCATTGGGCTACAAGTAAAGATGTTAATCGTTTGCATTTACCTTTTAGATCAAACACTTATCTTTGACTTTTACGTCAGATAAACGATAATCGTCATATGCAAATTAACAGAAGGACTGCATTATGAAAGGCGATAAAAAAGTCATCGAATTGCTCAACAAAGTACTCGGCAATGAACTGATTGCTATTAACCAGTATTTTTTGCATGCCAAGATTTATAAAGACTGGGGATTAAAAAACCTCTATGAGCATGAATATCATGAATCCATCGATGAAATGAAACACGCCGATCTGCTCACTGAGCGGGTATTGTTTTTGGAAGGACTGCCGAACCTGCAAGATCTCGGCGCACTGCGTATCGGTGAAAATACCCGTGAAATGTTGGAAGCAGATTTAGCCCTGGAAATGGACGCGATCCCAGATCTGAAAGAAGGCATCACCTATTGTGAACAAATTGGTGATTACGTCAGCCGTGATTTGTTCAAACATATATTAGAAGCAGAAGAAGACCATATTGACTGGTTAGAAACACAATTGGGTCTTATCGACAAAATGGGTATCGAAAACTTTCATCAGGCTCAAATCGTTAAAGAAGCCGAATAAATTCCCCGACAAACAAACAGTCATCACAAAAAGCCCTGCACTTAAACCCTGCGGGGTTTTTTGCTTTTAGAATGAAAGAAAACGTCTGGATAAAAGGCTGACCTAACCTCGATACAACTTAAGGTTTACATTATCAGCAACCGAAACAACCAGACGCATAAAGCAGTTTAGGAAATATCTGCGTCCAATTCGTTGTGAGTATTACACCACTTAAGATTTGATTGTTTTACAGTAGTATTATTTTCTATGGATTTTCTGTATATTTTCGGTAAGTTTTCTGATTTAGTTTGCTGGAACGGCGAGGTACAAAATGCTGACAAAACGCGCTCAAGACACACTGCAATTTATAGAGCGATATATGCGTGAAAATGAACAAGCACCGACTATCGAGCAAATTGCCGATGGTATTGGGGTCAGGTCTGTCGGCAGTGCCTACGCGCATGTTGAACAATTAGTTCAGGCAGGCAAACTCAACCGGCTGAATAACCGAAGTCGCGGCCTGCAGCTTGTTGCGATGGCCGAAAAGCCAGCGTCATTGGTTTTACCCATGCTGGGCAAAATTGCTGCTGGTCGTTTGATTCACGCGGTTCCGGATGAGTCAGAAATTGATATTGGTCAGATGTTTGCGGGGAGCGGTCGATACGTTCTGAAAATTTCCGGCGAGTCGATGATAGGCGAAGGGATAAAGCCGGGCGATTATGTCGTTATTGATAGCAAACGATCACCTAAACATAAAGACATCGTCGTCGCGTTAGTAGATGGCACAGATGCCACGCTCAAGACATTATTATTTAACGATGATGAAGCAGTGACATTGATGCCGGCAAATCCTGATTTTGAGCCGGTGACGCTCGATGCTGACAGGGTAAGAGTGCAGGGCGTTGTGGTTGGGCAGATGCGTACCTATCCATAAACCATTTCAGGTTTTTATCAATAAAATCATCAACAATGACCGATTAATATGAAAACTTCAGAAGTAGACCGTTAACGGCAAGTCCAGTAGTCTTCCAAAACTCTCCAGCATTAAAAAGGATGCCTAGTGCGTTCAATGTCTCCACCACCTGACGCAGAACCGGCAAAATTAAGCTGGAAAACTCTCAAATCGTTATGGCCTTATCTGACAGAATATCGTGGCCGAATTGTCATCGCCATCTTGTGCCTGGTGTCTGCCAAGCTGGCGACCATTGTGGTGCCATTTATTCTGAAATACATCGTTGATAATCTAAATAGTGATCAACTGCCAGATAAGATGATTACTTTACCGCTAGGCTTATTGTTGGCCTATGGTGTCGCACGGCTCTCTACAACCTTATTCAGTGAGCTTCGTGATACGGTGTTCGGCCGCGTGACTGAACGGGCGATGCGCCGTATCGGACTTAAAGTCTTTCAGCATCTTCATAATCTTGAACTCAACTTTCATTTGAATCGCCGAACAGGTGGTTTATCGCGCGATATTGAACGTGGCGTTACCGGTGTGGGCTTCTTACTGCGAATGATGGTTTTTAACATCGTGCCGACCATGTTGGAAATGGCATTGGTTATTGGTGTTTTATTACTCAACTACCATGCGGGCTTTGCATGGATCACGTTACTGGCAGTAATCAGCTATGTCGCTTTTTCTGTGTTGATTACCAACTGGCGGCTGGTATTTATTCGTGAAGCAAATCAGGCTGATTCAACCAGTAATACGCGGGCCATTGATAGTTTATTGAATTATGAAACCGTAAAGTTTTTTGGTAATGAAGCGTTTGAGGCCAATCAATACGATGATGAACTGGCGAAATGGGAGCAGGCGCGGCGTAAAAATCGCTTATCTCTGTTTTTACTAAATGGCGGCCAGGCCCTGATTATTGCTGCAGCAATGACTGCCATGGTCGTGTTGGCCGCCGCTCAGGTCATTGCCGGACAAATCACCCTGGGTGACTTTGTCTTGATAAATGCTTTCACCATGCAGCTTTTCATACCGCTAGGCTTTTTAGGCTTTGTCTATCGTGAACTAAAAAGCTCAATGACCAATATTGAGCGGATGTTTGAGTTATTGGAAAAATCGCCGCAAATCAACGATAAACCAGATGCAAAGCCATTAGTCATAACTGATGGTGCCATTGAATTTGATGCAGTTAGTTTTGGTTATAAAGATCGACTCCCGATTCTGGAAAATTTCAGTTTCAAGGTGTCAGCCAAACAAAAGGTCGCCGTCGTCGGTAGCAGTGGTGCGGGTAAATCCACCCTGATTAAACTTCTATTTCGTTTCTACGATATCAGCAGCGGTAGTATTCGTATTGATGGTCAGGATATTCGTGATGTTACTCAAGCTTCGTTACGTCAGGCGATTGGCATCGTGCCTCAAGATACCGTGCTGTTTAACACTACTTTGTTTGAGAACGTGCGTTATGGCCGGATTGATGCAACTGAAGCTGAAGTTAAGCAAGCCATCAAACTTGCACATTTAGAGGAGTTCATTACTGAATTACCGGAGGGGTTAGATACACTGGTGGGTGAGCGCGGCTTAAAACTAAGTGGCGGTGAAAAACAACGTGTTGCTATTGCTCGCACCATTTTAAAGCGACCACCGATTTTGGCGTTTGATGAGGCAACGTCGTCGCTGGATAGTCACTCAGAACGCATTATTCAAAATGCAATCAGTGATATTTCCAAAGGCCAGACCAGTTTGGTCATTGCACATCGTCTATCGACAATTGTGGATGCCGATCTAATTGTCGTAATGCAGCAGGGACAAATCGTTGAGCAGGGCACACATCAAGCGTTATTAGAACAGGGACGGGTTTACGCGAATCTATGGCGACTTCAACAACAAGATAAACAATGAAGGCGTCTTTGTTTATATTGAATGCCGCCATTTAAGCATATTAATTAAGCAAACCTCGCTGTATAAATTTGGATAGAAAGCCAATCTTATCAATCGTTTGATTTACCCCAAAATAAAAAAGGCTTAACGGAATTTTCGTTAAGCCTTTGATACTTATGGCACGCAAGGCATGGTTCGAGCTTACGGCCGTCTGGTTCGTTTTTAGACATTTTTTTAGTGATTTTTTAAATTTCAATTGACTACAACTTTGACATGTTGATTATGCCTATGAATAATCAAGGTGCTAGTTAGGACAATGAGCTAGTTTAAACAAAAATCATCGCGGCATGGCTGCTCGTTTAATTAAGTCAGTTTCAGCATGACTTTTATTGCCATCGTGATTCTTAGTTAAATCAAAATAATTGAACGATGAGATGACAAATGCCTGCTGAATATCATGA
>JAWWAG010000147.1:0-4445 GCA_033721795.1 Methylophaga sp.
CAGCGGATCGGTCAGAAATGCCGGTTTGTTAGTGACCACCCCCCAGCGAATCTGATTGGCAGTAAGGCTGTCCAAGACCTTTTGCATACCGATAAATAATGCTGATTCACGCGTTAAATTGTCAGCATAAATCTGTAAAAATCGTTGCTGCAAAGATAGGTAGGTCGGGTTTTCTTTATCGATACCGAATCCCAGCTTTAACAGACCGGCACTGCCATTGCTGGCAACCGGCCGGATTAACGCATGATCCAGTGGTTTTTTACCTTCCTGCTGCAGCAGTGTATTCAGGGCAAAACCCAGATCCGGTGCGGTATCCACCAGAGTGCCATCGAGATCAAACAGCAGGACATTAAACGGCGAAATAACCATTACAAACGCTTACAGTGCAGCAAATAATTAACATCCACATCTTGCGTCAACGAGTACTTGCGTGTCAGCGGCTGATAGCTGATACCGGCAATGGCGTTGACCGTTAAACCCGCCTCACGACAAGCGCGGGCCAACTCCGATGGTTTGATAAACCGGGCGTAGTCATGGGTGCCTTTAGGCAGCATATTGGCGATATATTCGGCACCGACAATGGCCAGCAACCAAGCTTTGGGATTTCGGTTCAACGTCGAAAAATAGACGTCACCTCCGGGTTTTACCATGGCGGCACAGGCTTCGATAATCGCTTGCGGATCAGGCACATGTTCGAGCATTTCCATGCAGGTAACGGCATCAAAGGCATCTGGATGCGATGCCGCCATCGCTTCGGCAGTGGTGTGCTGATAATTGATTTTCAGATTGGCTTCCAGTGCGTGCAGGCGGGCAATTTCCAGCGGCAGCTCACCCATATCGATGCCGGTTGCATCGGCACCACCAGCAGCCAGAGATTCCGTCAGGATACCGCCGCCGCAGCCAACATCAACGATTTTTGATGCTTTTAAAACGGTGCGATCTTTAATGAATTGCAGTCGCAATGGATTAATTTGATGCAGTGGTTTGGACTGGCCTTCAGGGTCCCACCAACTGTCGGCGAGTGCATCAAATTTAGCAACTTCAGTCGGATCAACATTATGATGAGTCATGCGTTTGCCTTAATTTGGCTGGCCCATTGTTGGGCGTCAGCAAGAATTTTTTGACTGTCGAGCGTGGTTAACTGGCGATTTTTGAGTAAGTGCTTACCCGCGACCCAGACATCAGTCACCTTGTCACGGGCAGTGGCATAAACCAATTGTGAGGGCAGGTCGTATAAGGGCTGGGTTTCCAGATCACTGAGTTTGACGGCAATCATATCAGCCGCTTTGCTGATTTCAAGCGAACCGGTTATTTGTTCAAGCCCAAGGGCTTTTGCAGCATTGCTGGTCGCCATTTGCAATGCTTGATAAGCTGGCACTGCACTGGGATCACCGGAAACTGCTTTGGCAAGCAGGGCTGTTTGACGCATTTCTGAAAACATATCCAAATCATTATTGGATGCCGCGCCATCGGTGCCAATGGTGATATTCACGCCGCTGTTATTTAGTGCTGCAACCGGACAAAAGCCACTGGCCAACTTCAGGTTTGATTCCGGACAATGCGCGATGTGAACGCCCGCTTGCGCGCAATCATCGATTTCAGCTGGGGTGAGCTGCGTCATATGTACTGCAATCAAACGTGGTGATAGCAGCCCGAGGTCTTTCAAGCGAGCCAGAGGCCGCTCACCATATTCTTCAATACTGGTATTAATTTCACTGGCTGTTTCGTGAATATGCATCTGAATCGGCACATCCAGTTCTTCGGCATTTACGATGATCTGTTCCAGCGTTTTATTGGCGACGGTGTATGGGGCATGCGGTGCATAGTTAGAGGTAATACGAGGATGATGCCGGTACTTATCATGTAACGCCTGGCCTTTATGTAAGTACTCATTTACATCACGCGCCCAACTGGTCGCAAACTCAATCACCACCATACCCAGACTGGCACGTATGCCACTTTGATCAACAACACGGGCGGTGGCTTCAGGATAAAAATACATGTCGCTGAAAGTCGTGGTACCGCCGCGAATCATTTCAGCGATGGCCAGCGCGGAACCGGCTTCGACAAACGCATCACCGATAAATTTCTGTTCAGCCGGCCAGATATGATCGTTGAGCCAGCGCATCAGCGGCAAATCATCGGCCAGACCCCTGAACAAACTCATGGCGCTATGACCATGATTATTAATCAATCCCGGCATCAACACATGATCAGTTAAATTATGTATTTGCGTTGCCGTAAATTGTTGCTTTGCCTCAGCCTGCGGTAACAGCGCTACAATATGACCTTCATGAACGGCAATTGCGTGATTTTCAAGGATCACCTGATCAGCCGTCATCGGCAAACACCAGCGGGCGTTAATCAACAAGTCGATTTTTTTCATAGCGTCCGATTATAACCGCCCCAAGCAGGAGAACACAGTGGCAAGCCAAAGCAAAAGCGTCCAACCAATTCGTTGGCAAGAAAATAAATTGTGCTTACTGGATCAGCGGCTGTTACCGACAGAAACCGTTTGGATCGATTTTAATCATAGTGATGATGTTGCCAAAGCCATTAAAGAGATGGTGGTGCGGGGTGCGCCGGCCATTGGCGTCACTGCTGCCTATGCTGTTGTTTTGGCAGCGAGGAATGCTTGGCAAACGGCATCTGAAAATTGGCAACAGGCGATGTCAGTGCCACTGCAAACCTTAATTGAATCTCGGCCAACGGCTATTAATTTGAAATGGGCAATTGACAGAATGACTGCCGTTTATCGATCCCTGCCGGCCGAAGCAAATCCTGAAACAGAATTATTGGCGGAAGCCGAGCTGATTCATCAACAGGATATTGCGGCTAATCATGCGATGGGCAAATTGGGTGCTGAATTAATGGGGACAAACAGCACGGTATTAACCCATTGTAATGCCGGTGCATTGGCAACCGGCGGATTTGGCACAGCGTTAGGGGTGATTCGTCAGGGGTTTGCTGAAGGCAAGATCCATCATGTCTATGTGGATGAAACAAGGCCCTGGTTACAGGGTGCCAGACTGACCGCCTGGGAATTAGTCGAAGAACAAATTCCTTGTACGCTGCAATCTGATGTGGCCGCCGCCGCATTGATGGCGCAGGGCAAAGTTGACTGGGTGATTGTCGGCGCCGATCGCATCGCTGCTAATGGTGATGTCGCTAATAAAATTGGCACCTATGCGCTGGCCGTATTAGCACAATATCATGGCGTTAAATTTATGGTTGCTGCACCGCAGTCTACTATCGACTGGCATTGTCAAAACGGTGAGCAGATTCCAATTGAACAACGGCCATCCAGTGAAGTCACTCATATTGGCAAGAAACAAATGGCGCCCGACGGCGTTCAGGTAAGTAATCCGGCGTTTGACGTCACGCCAGCGAAATTGATTACCGCCATCGTTACTGAAGCAGGCGTTGTGTTGTCGCCTTCAGTCGCTACAATGAGCAGTCTGCATTTAAACGCATAAGGAGTCAGTCATGGCACAAACAGCATTGGTTACCGGCAGTAATCGTGGCATCGGGCTTGAGCTTTGCCGGCAGTTAAAACAACGTGGTTATGATGTTATCGCTACTTGTCGGCATCGTTCACCAGCACTTAACGAACTCGGCGTCGAAATTATTGAAGATGTCGAAGTCAGTGAACCATTCAGCCTGCACAATCTCTCAAAGAAACTGGGAGATCGCAAAATTGACCTGCTGATGAACAACGCCGGGATTGCCGGTGGTTTGGGACTGGCCGATATTGATGCCAACACCGTCGAAAGTTTCAAAAGAATGTATGAGGTGAATAGCCTTGGGCCATTGCTAACCACGCAAGCGCTGCTAAAACATTTACCAAAGGGCAGCAAAGTGGGGCTGGTGACCAGCCGAATGGGCTCGATTGCTGATAATGATTCGGGGGGCAGCTACGCATACCGGATGTCTAAAGCCGCCCTCAATGCCGCAGGTAAATCCCTGTCAATTGATCTGAAAGACAAAGGTATTGCGGTGGCGATTTTGCATCCGGGTTGGGTACGCACCGATATGACCGGCCATGGTGGTCTCGTTGATGCTGATGAATCTGCTAAAGGTTTATTGGATCGTATGGCTGAATTGAATCTCGAAAACAGCGGCACTTTCTGGCATATGAATGGTGACGAATTGCCTTGGTAGCCTATCCATTGCTGAGCCAGCATCAGCAGCGGAAATTACCCACTTTATTGGAACCCGCTACGCCTGTTGCCGCACAATTTGATGATAGTAGTCATCAGCTGTGGTTTTGCCAGACCAGCGTTGGGCCACTGGTACTGAAAGTTGCTGATAAACCGGTTGTCCGCTGCTCAGCATTTTGGCAGGGTGTGAATCGTTTATTTGCGTTGAATTTTCCAGCCTCATTGGCAGATACAATGTGGGTGCAGCAGTTTCTAAGCCAGCACAGCCCACTGGATATTCCCGAA
>JAWWAG010000148.1:0-4431 GCA_033721795.1 Methylophaga sp.
AAAGTTCGGCGATAAATATCGAGCCGATGAACTCATCATACTCGCAATATATAAAGTCGATACGTTTATATTTGCCAAAAAAATAATTAAAAATCAATAATTTATTTGGCACTGATAAATTTCTCAGCGCTAGAAATCGACCTGTCGTTAAACTTAAAAAGGCCACTTAATACTCTTCTCATTCAGAGCAATAATAATAAGTTTCGATGGCTTAAGTGGGTTGAAATAGCGCGTTATATAGACGCCGTTTCATAGCATTGAGAGCATGCTGATCATTGAGATTGCTAAATAACCGCTTTTGGTGCGGTGTTATTCAAAAAGCTTCTAAGATGCAGTACGAATTTGTTGGTATTGTCATGATTGATTTTGGCCGGCATTTCCAGACGCAATTGTTGCATTTTGCTATCCGGAACAGTGATATAACCCATCGACCAGCGTTCAAAAATACGCTTATCAGTGAGATCAATACTGATCAGTTTGCATTGTTGATGCCGGGAGTCCTCAAGGATTTTTGTATAGAGCTTGAGTGTGGCTTTTTCGGGGCCCTCAAGCACCTGGATAAAATCCCGTCTGCTGTAACAAAGTATGCCAGTGACTTTGGCTTTTAAATTATTGTCACGGGATTGCTGGAGAATAACTTCAACTTCCGCCTGCGTCAGATCAATACGCGCCTGGCTGGTGTATAGCAGTCTAAGAATATTGTCCATTACTCACCCCCAATTCATCTTTAAAATTTTCAGCTAAGGATGTTAAATCGGATGCAAAGAGTCACAGGCGATTTATTTGGCGCAATTCTATATGAATTTTATGACCCAAAAAATTAAAATGTAAACCGTTCAGCAGACGTGCAAATCCGCCAGCATATCAAGCATAAATCAGTCATCCACACGACTAGTGTGTTGACAGAGTATTTACAAATAATTACGATCCGCAAATCTTAATCATTCTCATTTAGTTTAAGGCGGGTCCTAAAAAATGAATCATTCGGTCAAGAGGCATCGGCTTTTCTGCGTGCCAGCTATCCTATCGCTCTTTATTGCTGCGCCAGTCGCCTCTGAAGAAACCAAAGACGGTGCCGTCGAATTGCCGACGGTTTCAGTGACGTCACCGGCAGCAAATGAACTCGGTTATATTGAACTCGAAAAAGAGCCGAAAGTGGGCAAGCTGAATGTGCCTATTCAGGATCAACCTTTTTCAGTATCTATTGTTGACCCCGAATTTATGAATGACACCGGTGCCAAGACCATTCAGGATGCGTTGCTATACACCCCCGGTGTTTATGCCGGTAATTTTGGTCTGGATACCCGTATTGATGGTGCCAGTATTCGTGGCATCAACGCTGGTCGGTACCTTGATGGACTTCGTGAAATATATGGCTCCTATAACAGTGTCCGGACCAATATTTATGCACTGGAAAGTCTGGAAGTCCTTAAAGGCCCGTCATCAATGCTTTATGGTCAAGGTGATCTGGGCGGTATTATCAATGGTGTTTCCAAGCTGCCAAAAGCCGAAAAAGGTGGCGAGATTTGGGGGCAGTATGGCTCATTTAACCGTAAGCAGATTGCTTTTGATGTGACCGGCCCGATTGATGATGACGAGCAATTTCTTTATCGTGTCGTCGGTTTGCAACGCGACAGTGATACGCAGGTTGATTATGTTGAGGATGACGGTTATTTGATTGCACCATCGTTTACCTGGAATATCAGCGATAAGACCAATATGTCGCTGTTATTTAACCGCCAGGAAAACAAAGGTCAGGTATCTGCACAGTTTTTGCCACAGGCTGGTACGCTGGATCGTGGCAGTCTCGGTTACATTGGTTCAGAGACATTTGTCGGCGAGCCGGGCTGGGATAAATATGATCGTGAAAAAACGGAAGTGACATTGTTTTTTGATCACCAGTTCGCAGATAACTGGACTTTCTCGACTACAGCCCGCTACACCGATTCCAGCACTGAAACCCGCGAGCATTGGATTAGTATTCCGAGCGTGCCGGATGCCAATGGGTTTGCACCGCGGACGATTTATACCGCTGATGCAGAAACACAGGTGTTTAATATCGATGCCCGTGTTGCCGGGACGTTTGATCTGGGGATGACCCGCCATAACCTGATTATGGGGGTAGACCGCCAAGACGCTCGCTGGGAGCAGGATAACTATTTTTATGGATATGGTTTAGGCGGTGACATTAATGTCTATAACCCGCAATACGGTAATTTGCAGGATCAAGTGATCAATCCGACTGACCGGCCGGATAATGAAATCAAACAGACAGGTGTTTATCTGGCTGACCATATTGATATTGGCCGAGTTGTGTTGTCAGCAGGTTTACGTCATGACTGGGCTGAGAATCGGACATTAGCTGTGACCGGTCCGGACACTGTCAGTGATGAGGATGAAACTACCGGCAGAATAGGCTTGATGTACCGCTTCGATAATGGTCTGTCACCTTATATTAGCTATGCCGAGGCTTTTAATATGAATCTTGGGACGGATGGTTCACCGGCAGCCAATACTTTGAAACCTACCACAGGCGATCAGGAAGAAATCGGTTTCAAATATTTATCGCCTGATAAAACACTGGCCATTACGGCGGCTTACTTTGATATTACTCAGGAAAACCGCATAAGTGATGGTGCGACGCCAGGCGGTGTCGAACAGATTGGCGCTGTGGTAGATGGTTGGGAATTACAGGTCAATAAACGCTGGGATAACTTTGAAACGCAATTTGGTTACACCGATCTGAATGCCAAAAATGACAGCACTGGCGACCGTCTGCCGTATGTTGCCGAGCAAATCGCCACTTGGTGGAATAAGTTGTACCTTGGAAATAACTGGCGGGTTGGTGCTGGCATTCGTTATATCGGTGATAACGTCGGTGCCGGCAATGCTCCTGAAGTCCCTTCAGAAACGTTATATGACGCTATGCTCGGTTACAGCATAGAACAATGGGATTTCACGCTGGATGCGAAAAACCTGACTGACGAGGAGTTTATCTCCTGGTGTCGAAGAGAAGGTGCTGATTGTGGATTTGGCGAACGACGTAATGTGACCGCTAATGTCCGTTACCGTTTTTAAAAAACAGGCCCTGTGACCAACAGGGCCTAAGTTTCTCTCCAGTAAGTTACTGGATTGGGTTCACCAACTTTTTTGGTGAACCCTTTTTTTACCGCCAGTAACGGTGATCGTTGCGGTGATCGTAATAGCGGTCGCCACCGCGGTGATAACCATGCTGGTAGTGGCGTGAATGGCCATAATCGCGATAGCCATGACGCGGGTAGTGATTGTAATGATGTTTTGAACGGTAATAGTGTTTTGGCTTGTAGTAATGTTTTTTGTAATGGTGGTTATGATGATGAGAATAACCATGGTGATAACCGCTAAACAACGGAAACCCAAAGCCAATATGAACATCGACATCTGCTTTGGCCTGATTCACCGACAGCGCCATTAACATGCCAGACACCAATAGAATAATGCCGGATTTTTTTAATGTTAACTGTGACATTGCCTTAACCTCTCAAAAATATGACTACGATTACTAGACTAAACTTTTGTACCGCGAAGTTGGGTCAAGGCTTGTAAAAGTATGTAAAAACAACCGGATAAGAATTTGATGATGAGCAAGGTGCACCTGAAAAGTAATTGCACGGTTGGTTAAAAAGGCGCATAAATAGCTCAGGATATTTAGGATTTATTTTCATCAATTCACATCAAAATCGTCAACAGTAATGGGACTGTTATGTAAGTTAAAACAGACTGAATACGCAAAATATTGCAAAGGATTAGCGTATGGAGTTTTTTCTATTTTTGTTTATCGTTGGGGCACTGATTTTTTATGTTACTGCTGTGCCAAAGGCGCCCAAAATTCATGCTTTAGATAGCCCTTATCCAGCGGTAAAGATACGGCCATGTAAAAATGCTTGTCAGGCATCAACGCAAACCTCACGGATTATTTTTCTGGCCTTGCAAGCCCCGAAATTACCGTTGAATGCCTGTGACCGGATAGCTGATTGTGACTGTCAGTTCCAACATTTTAGCGACCGGCGTCAACAGGAAGATCGGCGTGATGGTAATCATTTGATGCACGATGTTTTTCAAAATAAAGAACGTCGTGCTCCCAAACGCGTTGGCCGAAGAGTGAGCGACCATTACAGTATTGCTTAGCTTTGTGCGGAAACTTTAAATCACGCCAAACGCCAGCATTGCATCAGCAACCCGACGGAAACCGGCAATATTCGCGCCGACCACATAGTTGCCCGGCACACTGAATTCTTCAGCGGTCTGGCAGCATTGACGGTGAATATTGAGCATAATTTCATGTAAGTGTTCTTCACTGTATTCAAACCCTGAACTGCGCGTCGCATTATGTTGCATCTCAAGTGCGGATGAAGCTACACCACCAGCATTAGCCGCTTTACCGGGACCATA
>JAWWAG010000149.1:0-4382 GCA_033721795.1 Methylophaga sp.
GACGTTTTTCAGGTCGCCTCCCGCAACAAGCCAAACAGACTAAACGGACGTAATTCCTTGCGTCCGGATAAATTAGAAACTCATTTCATCATAAACAGTTTTTGTCATTATGCGAAGTGAGTCACATTTTTTTGCAAAGGCCATCGCGGTAAGCTGCTTTTGTCAACTGATATACTCGCTGCTATTTGTAAAAAAATCCAACCAACAGCACCGCGTAACCGGAGAATGTTATGAGCGCAGATTTATATGAACAAGTGAAAGGTGACCCGCGTTTCGTCAAATTGACGCAAAGCAGGGCAAGATGGGCCTGGGGGCTCTCGGCTTTGATTTTGCTGATGTATTTTGCTTTTATTTTACTGATTGCTTTCGCCCCTTCTTTGTTGGGTCAACCCATCACGACAGGCAGCGTGATAACCGTAGGTATTCCGCTCGGTGTGGCCATTATCTTAATGGCCTTTGTCTTGACCGGTGTCTATGTGCATAAAGCCAACACGCATTTCGATGCTCTGAACCAGCAAATCAAGGACAACTTGCAATGAAGCAACTGGTATATTTTTTGTTGATGAGTGTCTGGTCGTTTAACGTCAGTGCGGCCGAAGTTGTTACCGGCAGTGCTGCCGGCGCATCGTTAAATATTTCTGCGGTGGTGATGTTTCTGTTGTTTGTGAGCGCGACCCTGGGAGTGACCTATTGGGCGGCACAACGTACGCGTTCAGCAGCGGATTATTATGCCGCAGGTGGCGGTATTACCGGTTTTCAAAATGGTCTGGCAATTGCCGGTGACTATATGTCAGCGGCGTCATTTTTGGGCATTTCCGGTTTGGTTTTTATGTCCGGCTACGATGGGCTGATTTATTCGATTGGTTTTCTGATCGGCTGGCCATTGATTTTATTCCTGATTGCAGAAAGGCTGCGTAATCTCGGCCGTTATACCTTTGCCGATGTTGCTTCCTACCGGCTTGGGCAGTTACCGATTCGGACCTTATCGGCATTTGGTTCATTGGCTGTGGTGGCTCTCTATCTGATTGCGCAAATGGTTGGGGCCGGCAAATTAATACAGATTCTGTTTGGCTTGCCTTATGAACTGGCAGTGGTATTGGTGGGTGTGCTGATGGTTTTGTATGTTTCTTTTGGTGGCATGCTGGCGACCACCTGGGTGCAGATTATCAAAGCAGTTTTATTGTTATCCGGTGCGACCTTCATGGCCTTTATGGTGCTGAAAAATGTCGGTTTTGACATTAATGAATTATTTACCCGGGCCATTGCCGTACATCCTAAAGGCAGCGAAATCATGGCACCGGGTGGTTTGGTATCAGATCCGGTGTCAGCCATTTCGTTAGGTGTGGCGCTTATCTTTGGCACGGCCGGTTTGCCGCATATTTTGATGCGGTTTTTTACCGTAGCGGATGCCAAGCAAGCACGTCGTAGCGTATTTTTTGCCACCGGGTTTATTGGGTATTTTTATATTTTGACCTTTATTATTGGCTTTGGCGCCATTGTGCTGGTCTCAACCAATCCGGCTTTTTTAGATGCAACCGGCCTGCTTTTGGGGGGTAACAATATGGCAGCGGTACATTTATCGGCTGCCGTTGGAGGCGACTTGTTTTTAGGTTTTATTTCAGCGGTGGCTTTTGCAACGATTCTGGCGGTGGTAGCCGGGTTGACGCTAGCGGGCGCCTCAGCAATTTCCCATGATCTTTACGCCAGTGTTATTAAAAAGGGCGAAGTCAGCGGCCCAATGGAAATGCGTGTTTCCAGGATCGCAACCGTGGCATTGGGCGTTATGGCTATTCTGTTGGGTATTTTGTTTGAAAAACAAAATATAGCCTTTATGGTGGGATTGGCTTTTGCTATTGCTGCCAGTGCGAACTTCCCCATATTACTGCTTTCCATGTACTGGAAGAATCTGACAACCCGAGGTGCCTTTATCGGTGGTTTTGCCGGTTTACTGACGGCCGTGGTGCTGGTCATTTTAGGGCCGATTGTCTGGGTGGATATTTTCGGTTTTGCAGATGCAATTTTCCCGTATAAATATCCGGCATTGTTTTCTGTGGCAGTTGCTTTTATCGGTATTTGGTTTTTTTCGATTACTGACCATAGTCCAGAGGCGCAACAAGCTCGGGGTTTATTCGAACATCAATATATTCGCTCACAAACCGGAATTGGGGCGCATGGGGCCAGTGAACATTAATGAATATGCATGACTCAAAGAAAGCTTTATTACTGGTTGCACATGGCAGCCGCCGTGCTGCATCTAACCTGGAAGTTGCCCGGCTTGCCGAACAATTACAAGCCGACTTAAAAACTGATTATGCAATAGTCAAAGCGGCTTTTCTGGAATTGGCCGAACCGTCAATCCCCGACGGGATTGAGTCTTGTGCGAAAGCCGGCGCGGAAAGTGTCGTGGTGTTACCGTATTTTTTGAATACCGGCCGTCATGTCGCCGAAGATATCCCCGCAGAGATTGATAAAGCGCGTCAGCATTTACCATCGCTTTCGATTAGGCTGCAGGACCATATTGGCGCACTGCCAGAAATGCACAACTTGTTGTTAAAAGCTGCTACTGATAATCAATAAAACGCTAATTTGCAGATGTTTTAATAAGAAAATGCGATAAGGATCACAATACATCGCATAGATCAGTTGCAGTAAACCGATAAAAAGCCGATACATGAATTGAAGTCACAGCTTCTTTAAGTTTCTCTCTGTAGTTTTTAGTCAGGCCAGCAGCCTGACTTCTTTTTATCTGAATCACAGTCTCGCCACAATTATGCATTGATAACTGATTAAGAATTTGCCGAAGGATTTAATCAGTTGCCAGATGATACTTTATTCCGACCGGTATTTTTGGATTGATAGAGTGCATTATCAGCTCTTCGGATAAATTCAATCTGTGAGTCATCTCTCGAGAGCGCAACCACACCGAAACTGGCGCTGGTATTGAGATTCATATGCGCCATTTCGGCACTGATAGCTAGGCGAATCTTCTCTGCAACGGTCAAGGCCATTTCAAGATTTGTCTGGGGTAGCAACAAGGCAAACTCATCACCGCCCCATCGAGAGGCTAAATCTATTGTTCTCAGGTTGTTTCGTAGCACTTTACCGACCGTCCTCAACGCTTCATCACCGGTTGGATGTCCATATTGATCGTTAATCCCTTTAAACTCATCAATATCCATGATGATAAGGGATAGCGGCTCCATGAAGCGTTGGGCTCTGGAAATCTCATTAGTGAGTTGCTGCTCGAAGTTAAATCGGTTTGCCAGTGAAGTCAGGTGGTCGGTTGTCGCGTTGCGTTCGGCCTCTTTAGCTTTTTCTGCCAGTTTTTTATTCAGTCTTTTCAACTCAATCGTTCTTGAATCGATGATTTGCTGTAGGTTTTCGAGTTCAAATGATTTCAGTTCTTGCAGGCGTTTATCAGCATCAATATTGCAGTGCGCGCCGATCATTCTGGTGACTGAGCCATCTTTTGATTTTTCAACAATCAGCCCAGTATCGCGAATCCAAAGGAAATCACCCGATTTGGTACGGCAGCGATATTCACTCTCATATTTACCAATTTCGCCATTCAGATACTTTTCAAATTGCAACATCACACGGTGATAGTCATCGGGGTGAATGACACTTTCCCAGGTAAAGACTGAGTTTTCGAGTGAGTGAGGGTTATAGCCAAGCATTTTGTACCAGCCCGGATTGCGGTACACATAGCCTGTATCAGCGTGCCAGAACCAAATACCATCACTAATTATCTCAAGTAACGCACGGATAGCTGGTTCATCAAACTGGGGTAACTTTACGTCCATTATTTTCACCCATTTTTTACTAGCACCATTACAGCATACAGAAAATATTTATAAGGCTTTAGCATCTTTTGGTACATAAAGATGAGCAAGATCTGCCAGGATAAGCAAACCGCCCATCAGATTTCGAGAGAAACATTTTGGTCACTTAGCGAACAATCTGACAAGCCACGGCTGAAGTAAAACAGAAGCGTTCGCAAGCGCATATGCATTTCATCAGCCATCAGTGCATCCTGAGTTAAACCCGAATTTATCAAGCATACAATTCAATGAGATCGCAGCTCACGCTAATGCGTTCGGAGCATGCCGATGGAACCACCATGCAAAATAATAAACGCTCAATTAATCCTCGCATGCTCATGCATCATGCTCATTCCGGAAATCTTGATCGCCCGCGTATTGGCGACATCAGCACTCTGTCGGTTAAAGCTTATCTAGCGTTAACACGAAATCAGAAACTGCGTTACCGATTTTACCGCCACCCCTTGGTCCCTTTGGGTTTCGGCCCTGCCTACTTATTTTTAATCGACAATCACTTGCCGATCGGTTTTATGAAGGAACACTGGATGCCGTGGCTGAGCA
>JAWWAG010000150.1:0-4360 GCA_033721795.1 Methylophaga sp.
AATGTGGCTATCCGGACTGAAGATTTTGTTGAAAATATATTAGGCAAACGCGAATTCACCGAATTTGATATTCAATGGCAGGATTTGCTCAGCGGCGATTTTTACTATGATGTGCCGATCAGTGAAATGCCACCATTTCAGCATACCGTTGATATTCAGTCGGCGGGACGGCAAATGCGGTTAATTTTTACGCCAACCAATTTATTTCTTGAACAAAACCAAGGTAATCAGACTTTGTTTGTCATGGTGGGTGGTTTTTTATTAACCGGTTTATTTTGTGCGTTGATACTAAGCATTACTGGCCGTACTCACCGAATTGCCAGTGAAGTGACCCGCAGGACTGAAGAGCTATCAGTCGTCACTGACCGGGCTGTAGAATCAGAACAGCGAATTCGTGATGTGCTTGCCGATATGCAACGGGCGCAAGCGGATTTACGTTTATCTGATGTGGCATTCAATGCTGCCAGTGAAGGTTTTTTAATTACCGATGCACAAAAAAATGTCATCGCCATTAACTCTGCCTACACCACGATCACGGGGTTTACACAAACAGAAGTGCTGGGTCAGTTTCCACAGTTATTGGATCGGGGTCTTAACGACGAACTGTTTTTTTCCAAACTCTGGGCGGAATTGAATTTCGATGGCTTATGGCGGGGAGAAATCCTTAGTCGCCGTAAAGATGGCGAGATTTTTTCGGCGTACTTGTCAATGTCGAAAGTACATGATGAAACCGGCGAATTGACTAATTACGTAGCGGTATTTACCGATATAAGTGAAACCAAACAAGCACAATTGACCATTGAACATCAGGCTAATTACGATTTGCTGACCGGTTTGCCTAACCGGCGATTGTTTAATGATCGCCTTGAGCAGGAGCTTCGTCATTGCCAGAGGGATCACAGTAAGTTATGTCTGATGTTTCTGGATCTGGATCGTTTTAAGGATATTAATGACACGCTTGGGCATGATGTTGGGGATGAATTACTGAGGCACATGGCCGATCGGATCCAGGACTGCTTACGAGACGTAGACACTGTTGCCCGTTTGGGGGGGGATGAGTTTACGATTATTCTGACAGGCCTCGAAGCGCGTCAGGATGCAGTTATGGTCGCGCAAAAACTAATTGAAATTATAGAACAACCAATGCGTATCAAAGATCAGACAATCCGCGTAAGCACCAGTATCGGTCTGACTTTTTATCCGGATGATGGTGAAAAATCAGGCTTACTGATGCAAAACGCTGACCGGGCGATGTATGCCGCTAAAGATGCCGGCGGCGGTGCCTTTATGTTGTATTCCTCAGAACTCGAATCAACATGGCGCTCACGAACATTCATTATTAATGAGTTAGAGCAAGCGCTTAATGAAAATCAAATCTGTATTTTTTATCAACCAGTGATTCATGCTGACAGTGGGGCTATCAGTGCTGAGGCACTGGTACGTTGGCAACATCCTGAGCGGGGTTTAATTTCGCCGATGGATTTTCTACCAGTGGCTGAGAGAATGGGCTTAATAGGTAGAATTGATGACCATGTATTTGCTGGTGTTTGTCAGCAAATACGCCTGTGGCAGCAGCAGGGACTTGGTGATATTGCGGTATCAATTAATCGTTCAGCACAGGGTTTTGGTACACAAGAAGGGCGCCTTGACTGGATCACTCACTTACAATCGTTGGGTTTGGATAGCAGTTTAATCACGCTGGAAATCACAGAAGGTGTTCTGCTGCAGCGCAGTGCTGAAAGTCGGGATTTATTGCGTAACTTACGTAACTACGGCGTGAAAATCTCTATTGATGATTTTGGTACCGGTTACTCTTCACTGGCTTATTTGAAGCAACTCGAAGTAGATTATCTGAAAATCGATAAGTCTTTTGTCCGGGATCTGGAAACTGATGACAACGATCGCGCTATCATTGAAGCCATTGTTGTAATGGCCAAACGGTTAGATATCGGTGTTGTTGCAGAAGGCGTGGAAACTGCCAGCCAGCAAACAATCTTAACGAAAATGGGCTGTGATTGGCTGCAGGGGTATTATTATGCACAACCTTTATCCAGAGACGATTTTGTCCGCTATATTCTTGATAATCGCCTAAATTCCTAGATGTTGTAACGTTGTGAACTGGAAAAATAGGCGCTGTTACAACTAAGCAGACTTAATAACCAAAATTTATTCAGCTTTTGACTTAACTATCATTTGGTTTAGTGGCCGTCTGTTGCCGAGTGTTTTCCCGTTAACCTTATATGCTGAATCCATCAGCTATGCCGCACTTAATGCTATCCATGATGTATTAACAATCAGGCAGCTCATTGTATTGATGTGTTTGTTTGTTGAGTAATTATGGCGGCACTATATCTAGCGATCAGGGCATAGCGAATAGGCTCGGAATAAGCTCCTACTGCACAAGTCAGAGTTTTCGAATGGGGCATATGTCGTCTTGATGATCTGACAGCTGTTTTTGGCATTCTGGCAGGTAAATGTTATTGTCAAATTGAATTGCCTGTTTTTATTTCATTGATTATAAAAAAACATAATTGGTCAATTTGTAGTTTCTTTGGCATTCAGCGGAGCGATTTTTCCTGAAAAATACTAAGCAGTTATTTTTCTTAATTCACTGATAAAGAGGTTTTATATGACAGACACATCCCTTTACAGAGATCCATCCGAAACAAATCAATCGACATTGACCGCCATTATTGCCGGTACCGTTGTGGCACTCGGTTTGATGGTGTTGTTCACGCTTCTCGGTCTCGCTATCGGTATCGCAAGTCTTGAAGCTATCGGTGAGGGGCTTGGAATCGGCGCAGCAATTTATATCGTTTTTACGCAGCTTATTTCACTCGCGGTCGGCGGTTATGCTGCAGCAAGATTTATGTCGCCGGCTGATACCAGTGCGTCAGCGTTGGCGGGGGCTGCGGTCTGGGCTTTGACGTCACTGTTAGTCGCTTTCTGGGGCGTTAATGCTGGAACGACGGCAATCAGTTCATCAACATCACTTGTCGCGCAAACGGCAAAAACTTCGGCCAAAACCCTTGATGCCATTGTCCCGGAGGATATTTCACTGCCTGATATTTCTGAGGTCGCCGGTTCTGTTTCAATGTCAGACCTGCCGCCTGAATTACAGCAAACCTTACGGGATGAAGGGGTGACACCTTCGCAATTACGTGCTGAAGCTCGCGAGGCTTTTCGTAATGTCATCAGTCAACAGGAGATGAAACGTGCCCGGTCACTTCTGAATACAACACTGTCAGATATTGTGGCCCAACCCGCTTCGTTTGAAAAAGAAGTGAACCTGCTATTGGACAAGTTAATTCAAGGAGAGAATGCTGTTTTTAATGAGCAGGATCTTAAAGAGGCGGAAGCTACTCTGCAGACACGCCTTGGCATCACACCAAGTGATGCAAGACAATTTGTCGATGAAGTCCAGCGTTCATATGATTCAGCAGTAGAGACGCTTCGCCAAACCGTTGCTGAGTTGCAGGAACGTCTGGTCGCTTCAGCAAATGATATTCAGACTGCCGCCGCTGCGGCTGCGTTGTGGCTTTTTATTGCGTCGCTGCTTGGTCTGTTAGCTGCTGCGGGTGCTGGGGTTGTCGGTCGTCGTCTTTGATGTAGCGATTGTTATTAGTACCCAGATCGGCATATGGCAGCCATAGCCAAAACAAACAACTCGCAGCATGAAAGTGCTGCGGGTTGTTTTTCTATGGGGGAGGAAAGCCGTAATATTTTTTACGGTGCATTGCTTTTGGGATAAAACTTAAACGTGATTTTTTCCGATGAAGTAATAACTTGATCTGCGGAGTAATGCTGTTTGAAGCTGATATTTCACTCTCAAGGGGTGTCGATAATGCTTTTATTTTTCCTCTCAGTGGTTGCGTTGGGAGTATGAAAAATCTTTGGAGGTAATAATGAAACATGACAAAGCAACTTTAGAAGCAGCTGAATATCTTGTTAGTAGCGGTGTTTACGATAACATTGAAGATGCTATCAAGAGCGGTGAAGCTGCAGAATATGCAGATAAAAATAATCTTGCCGAAAATAGCACTGGGGGTAGCGATGAAACCCAGGACACCAATAATTTGCGGTAAGTGTAAGTAACCGAGTGGGTCAGATACGTACTGATTTGACCACGTCTAATCAAAACACATCATGGTCGATTAAGTTTCTACTATATTTCGGAGTATCAAAACGGTAGGTTATTGGGGACTGCGATAGAAAAATTAATAGATACCGTTCTTGGTAGCAGCATATTTGGAGAGTTTAAATTTCTTCAGCATTGTCTGCTGCCCTAAGTAGCCCGATGGGTTTTTCCAGGATCATTAGTACGTTATTAAGTCTTTATAGTTTTATGGCGGAGAAGGAG
>JAWWAG010000151.1:0-4348 GCA_033721795.1 Methylophaga sp.
TCACCAAGGCGCAGCAGATATGGCAACAATCATGGCCGTTTCTATTATTGCAGGCACAGCGTGAATTGGATCATGAACTCGTTATCTTACTGTCTCAGACGCTGCCCGCCGAAAAGGTCACCATTGAACCATATGAGCAGCAAGCGATTGAGTGCTTTGCCTGGCAGCAACGGGCATTTGAATCTACCGAGCCGCTGCTTTGGCGATGGTTGCAGCCAAAATTATTATCCGGTCAGTTGACTGGATTGGCCCTAGCGCACCAGACATTATTGGTGAAAAAAATCATTCAGGGCCAATCCTTCAATCAAGTAGCCAGTGCATTGTCGTTATCAGGTCGCAAGGCCATTATTGAGAAATTACGTCAGGCCGTAGCGACGTTACTTAAATCAGACTCAGCATAACACCAGCACCCAGCCAGACACCTGAAAGCACACAAAGCGTATTAATTATGGGCTGACCGCCACCGCCATGATCATGATGACCGTGTCCTTTATGTTGGCGTTTCCAGCTGACAAACATCCATAATGAAATAAGCCCGAATACCACGTTGAGCCAGAATTGATAATTGAGTTGAAAATGATCGCGTTCAGCGGGAGACGACCACTGGCTCTGATCCGGCAGCCAGTCAAATAACTGCAGTCCGTAATGCATTAACAGTGAAGTGGCCACCAGACAGGTGAACAGCATCAGCAGTATATACAGCGCCATTTTCCAGCCATAATAACGAGCATTGATGCGTAAAACTGGCAGTACGACAAGGTCAGAAAAAATAAAAGCCATGACACCGGCAAAAGCGACACCTTCTCCGAACAACACGGCAGCCAATGGAATATTGCCCATCGAACCGATGAACGTAAAAAATGCCGCAACAGGACCTATCAGCGTCTGTTGTAATATCGCCCAGAAACTTGGATCGGCAGTGCCTGCACCGATAAACAACCATTCGAAAAAGGCAGTGGGCACGAAGGCAGAAATGATGCCGGCAACGGTAAAACCTATCAGCACATCTTTCCAGACCATCTGCCATTCCATAACATATTTCTGACTGATGGCCGACCAGATTTCTTTATCAAAAATGCGTGACCAGGCATGACCTTCGCTTTCATGGTCATGCGCGTCATCAGATTTATTTTCTCTGGCCTTTTTAATCAATTTCGCGGGGTTAGTTACCATAATAAATAACCAGGCCAGCAGGATCAGAATAATGCCACCGACATATTCACCGACGACAAATTGCCAGCCCAGAAACAACGCGATAACAAAACCCAGTTCAATAACCAGGTTGGTGGAAGCAAGCAAAAAAGCGATTGAAGGGGCGAAATTGGCGCCTTTCTGAAACAAGGCGCGACAGGTCGCCAGGGCCGCAAAACTACAGGAGCTGGAGATAAAGCCAAACACAGTGCCGGCAGATATTGACTTGAGATCATCATTGCCCATGAGTTTACGAATTTCGCTGCGTGAAACCATGACCTGGATAATGCTGCTAATAAGATAACCCAGTACAAAAGCCCAAAGCGCCATCCAGAAAAAACCCAGGCTGGTCAGAGCGGCTTCAGTCCAATTACCCAGCAAATCAGTCATAACACTCCATTCGGCTGACAAAGGAGTTATTTACCCTATCAGGTTGAATAAATCAGGTAAACGTCTTGCTGATTAGTCACTTCAATGTTGAGTGGCGTCAAATGCTCACCCCGGCAGGGACCGGAAACACATAAACCATCATCTGGGTTAAATAATGCACCGTGTGTGCTGCACTGAATATGGGTTTCTTCCAGCGACATAAAGGTGTCTGGTTGCCAGTTCAATGGCACGCCCAGATGCGGACAGTGATTCAGGTAGGCATAAAGCTCACCATCAAAGCGCAAAATAAAGCCGGCCAGGGTTGTGTCATCAACACTAATCTCAAATTCCTGGGGCTTATTTTCTTTGAGCTCAGTGGCTTTGATCAGGTAATAACGTTCAGTCATAGTCGGTAATTTTGAAAATGTGATTTAAATTGGCGAAACCTTGCTGCTGACATTTTAAGCCAGCGAGTTGACTGGCAAAAGTTAACACTTGCTCAATTGGCCAGTTTTGAAGCAGGCCATGAATCAATCCGGCATTCAGTGTATCGCCGGCACCTAAAGTCTCAATAACTTGATCCAGTCTGGTTGCTGGATGATGTCGTAATTGCGAAGCAAATTTCCCCCAGATTCCATCAGCGCCCCAGCTGCAAGTGGCCTGATTAAAGGCCAGATCGGATAAAAAGGCATCAGCACTATGATAACCGGCAGCTTCTGCATACGGCTGAGAGGCCATCACAACACTGGCATTTTTGAGAAGCTGTTCGATGCCATCGCGTGGTTTTTCCAGCTCTACCGAACGCGGCAATAATGGCTGTTGTAGTGCAGCGTAGGTGAGCATTTGTTGCGTTTCATTGATATTACGGCCTTCAAAATGCAGCCAGTCGTAGACGCTCAAATCAATGCGCTGAAAGTCAGCAAAGCTGAGCTCCGGGCAATCACGAAAGTGGACAATGGTTCGGCTGCCCGTTTTGGTGCTGACAGTGATATAGGATGTTGGCATTTTGCCGGTGTTAAGTTGCGGGCAATATTGGTAATTAACCTGATAGGCATCCAGATCAGCCGTAATCAAGGCTAAGTCTGGTTCATTAATTAACACCCCTGCAAAATCAACCTGATGCCCTAATTGACTGAGCACCACCGCAGTATTGCTGGCATTGCCACCACGGCGTTGTTGTTGCGATAAAGCGCGGAGTTCGCTGTCTTCGTCAGGGTATGCCGTCACCTGATTAATAATATCCAAGGTGGCGATGCCGACCGTTAAAATCCGCGCCATAATCGGTTCGCTGGCTAATGCCTAGATATCGTCAAATACAGCACCGACAGCCCGGGTGATTTGTTCGATGTCACCAGTCCCTTTAATTGTATGCAGTTTATTTTGTGACTGATAATAACCAATCAGTGGCGCGGTTTGTTCTTCGTAAACTTTCAGACGATTAGCGATGGTTTCTTCATTGTCATCCTGACGTTGAAATAATTCACCGCCACATTTATCACAAACACCATCTTGTTTCGGTGGGGACAAATGCACATTAAAAATGGCGCCACAATCCTTACAGGTACGGCGACCGGTTAAGCGTTGCATCAACTCCTCAAAAGGCACATCCAGCAGCACCACACCCTGTAAAGGCTGGCCCAGATCGTTGAGCATGTTATCAAGGGCTTCGGCCTGCGGAATATTGCGTGGAAAGCCATCGAGGATGTAACCGTTTTGTGCATCGGCTTCAGACAAACGTTCACGAATCAAACCAATAACGATATCATCAGACACTAATGCGCCGGCATCCATGGCCGATTTGGCTTTCTTTCCGAGATCCGTACCGGCTGACACCGCGGCGCGCAGCAAGTCACCGGTGGATATTTGCGGAATATTAAATTGCTTAGCCAAAAATACGCCTTGTGTACCTTTGCCGGAACCCGGCGCGCCAAGTAATACGGTTCTCATGTTTGCCTCTTACGCTTGAATGGTGGAGTTGAAATCTTAATGTTGGGGTCGCATTAATGTCGCCAGATTATCGAGCTGACGGTGAACATTAAATAACAGGGGAGGCATTGCCTCTGGTTTTAAACCCAATAGTTGCCATGCTTGTTCATCCAATGGCGGCACATGCTGATCGCCATTGTGGCCAAATGGCACACTGCTGACCATGACATCGGCAACATGCACGATGGCAACTTCCAGCTGATCATGCTCGGCTTTGGCTGGCTGATGATGATAACGGGTCACTTGTACCAGTGATTCCGGTAAGCGCCAGTTTTCAATCAAAATGGCACCGACTTCAGCATGGTCGAAACCGATAAGGCGTTGTTCGGCTTCATGCAGTACTTCATGGCCAAAGCGGGCACTATTGATGGCTTCGCGGGCCAGTTCCGGTAATGATTGATACAACACCAGACTGCCGATATTGTGCAGCAGACCGGCAATAAAATATTGTTCGGAATGACTCTGATGGGTGGCTTCAGCGAGGTATTTAGCCGTCATGGCGCAGGCCAGACTATGCCGCCAGAATGTATCCATGTCCATCATGTTGGCGGGGATACCGCGAAACGCATTCATCACGGAAGTGGCTAATACCAAATGCGTCAGTTCACGGGTGCCGATGATAGTTATTGCACGGGAAATGGTTTTGATTTGTGATGGGAAACCATAAAACGGACTGTTAACGATTTTCAGCAAGCGGGTGGTTAATGCCGGATCCGTGTTGATAACGGCGCTTATATCATCAATGGCGCTGTCCGGATCACTGATCAGCGCGTCAAGCCGGGTATAGGTGGTAGGCGCTGAA
>JAWWAG010000152.1:0-4236 GCA_033721795.1 Methylophaga sp.
CGTGGATAAACATCATCACCAAATGGTTGGCATGCATTAAATGCCGTCTGGTGCCAATGTTTGGCATCCTCTTCAAAACCATAATAAGGCGTTAGATCATAGCCACCGCCAAACCACCAAATAGGCGCTTCATCTTCTTTTTCGGCAATAAAAAATCTGACGTTGGCATGTGAAGTCGGCACGTAAGGGTTATGTGGATGTATTACCAACGATACACCGAGCGCAGTAAAATTGCGGCCAGCGAGTTCAGGGCGGGCAGCCGTTGCCGAAGCCGGTAAATTTTCACCAAATACTTCCGAGAAATTAACGCCGCCCTGTTCAATCACCTCGCCCCCTGTCAGCAAACGGGTCCGGCCACCGCCGCCAGCATCACGCTGCCAGGCATCTTCAACAAATTTACCTTGGCCATCGGCTAATTCAAGCCCTTTGCAGATATTATCCTGAAGTCGTAGTAAGTATTCACGAACGACATTAATATCCGGCTGACTCATCGCAATACCTCATCGGTCATGGCATCACGAATCGAGCTAGGCTGCGACAAACCGCCACACGCACCGGTCATCACATAATCCACTTCCGGTAATTGCCAACGCACCTGATAAGCGTTTTTAGCTGGTTTCAAACCTGTGAGATTGGCACTGGTTGAGACCAGCGGCCCGCCAAACTGACGACATAATTCCGCTGCAATCGGGTGATCAGTGACTCTGACCGCCAGCGTTTTTCGTCCACCGGTCAATAATGGACTGACATCCGGCTTGACTGGCACCAGCCAGGTATTGGGGCCAGGCCAGGATTTATGCAATTTGCTCAATACCGCTGCCGGCAATGGTTCGATATAGTCCTGCAACTGGTTGAAATCAGCCGCAATTAAGATCAGGCCTTTTTCCGGTGGCCGCTGCTTCAGCCAGAGAATTTCCATCAACGCATCGTCATCCTCAGGATCACAGCCAATGCCATAAATCGCTTCTGTCGGATAGGCAATAATGCCGCCGGCTTCGAGCGTCAGCAGCGCTTGTCGCAGCTTAAATTGAGAAAAACCAGAATTGGGCATTTTTAATCCTTTTTGCAGATTTTCAAGACATTTGTAACTTTTTATCCAACATTTCTTTGATGATAGGCATGATCAGAATTGCCATGGCTTCGGGCATCTGTTCACCGGGCACCACGATATTATTGCTGTCGCTGCGATAGACACCTTTGATTTGGGACAAGTTATCCTCAATCACTTTTGACCAACGTTCAGTGTAACTGATGACACAAAGCGTTTTACCGGCAGCCGGTAACGTTTTAGCGGCAAAAGGATCAGCAATATCCACCAACGGTATGCGCTGAAAATTGATATGGGTCCGGGAAAATTGCGGTGTGATATAGCGAATATAATCTGGCACGCGCTGAGTAATAATATCAACGACTGCGTCCTGCGAATAACCACGATTCAAGCAATCACGGTGGATTTTTTGCATCCATTCAAGATTAATCACCGGGGCAATACCAATCAGCAGATCCGGATACTGGGCAATATCAATCTCATCAATGACCGCTGCACCATGCAATCCTTCATAAAACAACAAATCACTGTCAGCGGCTAATGGCTGCCATTTTGTAAAGGCCCCTTCCGGACAACCAAATTGTTGGGCTTCTAGTTCATCGTGAACATAATGACGTGATTCGCCACTACCGTCTTTGGCATAGGACTGAAAGAGGTTTTCGAGACGGTCCAGACAATTCGCCTCAGGCCCGAAATGCGTCAGATTTTTACCTTCGGCTAATGCCGCAATGCTGGCCGCCCGCATTTCAGTCCTATCATAACGATGGAAACTGTCACCCTGCACCATTACCGGCTTGATATTCAACTGCTGGAAAATCATCTCAAAGGTTTGTTGAACCGTTGAGGTACCGGCACCTGAAGAACCGGTTACTGCAATAATGGGATGCGCGACTGACATGCAGTATGCTCCAGGCGTTTACCGCGCCGCCTGCTCCCGGGCCACAGCACGATAGGCAATATCAGTTCGGTAATAAGCGTCTTGCCACTCAATTTTGGCAACGGCTTGATAAGCTTTTTGCTGAGCCTGTAACACACTGTCTCCCAGAGCCGTCACACATAAAACCCGGCCACCGTTGGTCACAATATCATTACCTTCCTGACGGGTACCGGCCTGAAACACCTTGGCTAAATCGGCATCAATGGCATCCAGACCATTAATAACATCGCCTTTGCGATAGTCATCGGGGTAACCGCCAGCAGCCATTACCACACCAATCGCAGCACGCTCATCCCAATCGGCAGTGATGCTATCAAGGCGTTTTTCCAATGCCGCAAAGCACAGCTCAACCAGATCTGATTTTAAACGCATCATGATGGGTTGGGTTTCCGGATCACCAAACCGGCAATTAAACTCAACGACTTTCGGCGCGCCGGCAGCGTCAATCATCACGCCGGCATATAAAAACCCGGTATAAGGCCGACCGTCAGTTGCCATGCCATGCACGGTTGGATAAATGATTTCGTGCATAATCCGATCAAATACCACATCGGTCACCACCGGCGCTGGCGAATAAGCACCCATGCCACCGGTATTAGGGCCTTTATCAGCATTATCGCGGGCTTTATGATCCTGTGAAGTCGCCAGCGGCAAGACATTTTCACCATCAACCATGACGATAAAACTTGCTTCTTCGCCGGTCATAAATTCTTCAATGACCACGCGGCTACCGGCATCGCCAAACTTATTACCGGCGAGCATATCTTTAACGGCAGCAATGGCTTCAGCTTCGGTAAACGCAACTATGACACCTTTACCAGCTGCCAGACCGTCAGCTTTAATCACAATGGGTGCACCCTGATTTTTTATATAATCAACGGCAGGGGCAATTTCGGTAAACACCTGATAAGCAGCCGTTGGGATTTGATGCCGAGCCAGAAAATCTTTGGTAAAGCTTTTTGAAGCTTCCAATTGTGCTGCTGCCTGGGTCGGCCCGAAACAGCGTAAGCCGGCCAGCTCAAAAGCATCAACAACGCCGAGTACCAACGGGACTTCCGGGCCAATGATGGTTAAGTCGATAGCGTTTTGCTGGGCAAAAGCCACCAGTTCGTCAATCGCTTCAACCGCAATCGGTACATTTTGCATGCCCGGCTCATTGGCTGTACCGGGGTTTCCGGGGGCAACAAAAACCTGGTCACATTGCGGCGACTGACTGAGCTTCCAGGCCAGTGCATGTTCACGTCCGCCACCACCAATTACCAATAATTTCATAGCCCGTCGCAACCTCTAGAAAAGGCGCTCATGATACCGTAGATAACAGCATAACCAAAGCTGACCATCCGTTGAAACCAGGTTCATAGCAATGCCGTCATTGCCGCTGAGATCGGAATTGATTATCTTGGCATAGAAACTATTAATACACGGAATTTACTGTGGAAGATTTAAAAACCTCAGAAGCCTGGCGCGTATTTCGAATTCAGGCTGAGCTAATTGATGGCATTGAGAGTTTAAATAGTCTGGGCCCTGCTGTATCGATGTTTGGGAGCGCCAGACTCACTGAGGATTCGAACTATTATCAGGATGCCAAGCAAGTCGCAGCATCCTTATCAAAAGCCGGATTTTCCGTGATCACTGGTGGCGGGCCGGGCATTATGCATGCTGCTAATGCTGGGGCTTTTGGCCAAGGATCTCGGTCAGTGGGTTTAAATATCGAACTGCCGCTCGAGCAAATCCCCAACCCAGCCCAAGATCTTAGACTTAGCTTTCGTTACTTTTTTGTTCGCAAGCTTATGTTCGTTAAGTATTCGATAGGCTATGTCGTCTTCCCCGGTGGTTTTGGGACCCTGGATGAATTCTTTGAAGCGTTGACGCTTATCCAAACCCAAAAGATCCGGCATTTTCCTGTCATTTTATACGGCAGCGATTTTTGGCAAGGACTACTGGATTGGTTAAACAACCGAGTAAGCACGATAGCCTGTGTTGATTTGCGTGATTTGCAGTTATTTCAGTTGGTCGATAAGCCCCAAGACGTGTTGCCAATAATCCAAACCCATTTTGATGCGCTTGGTGCTCATCCTGAAGACGACCAGCGCTGGCCTGTATAGTTAATTAAGCTGCAACAAAATTCCCATCGCCGAATCATTGGTGTATGATCCGCCCCCTGATGCCCGGGTGGTGAAATTGGTAGACACAAGGGACTTAAAATCCCTCGGCTTCGGCTGTGCCGGTTCGAGTCCGGCCCCGGGCACCA
>JAWWAG010000153.1:0-4167 GCA_033721795.1 Methylophaga sp.
AACCTTGATGATGCTGCATATGCTGAGGCCTTCCAGCGTATTCAGCACTATATTCGTGAAGGTGATTGTTATCAGGTCAATCTTGCCAAAAGATTTGAAGTTAATGCCGAAGGTGACCCCTGGATAGCGTATCGGCAACTGAGACAACATAATGCCGCGCCTTTTTCGGCGTTTCTGGATACCCCGAAGGCCAGCATTCTCAGCTCGTCGCCAGAGCGTTTGTTATCTGTACGCGATGGCCGTATTGAAACCAAACCGATCAAAGGCACCCGACCACGGGATTTAGTGAACCCCGCACAGGATGCCCAAAATGCTGTTGAACTGCAAAACAGCCTGAAAGATCGTGCCGAAAACCTGATGATTGTGGATTTGCTGCGTAATGATCTTGGCAAAGTCTGCGTGCCCGGCAGTATCCGGGTACCGAAAGCTTTCGCACTGGAATCTTTCGCCACCGTGCATCATTTAGTCAGCACCATTACCGGCCAGTTGGCCAGCGATCAAAGCGCAGTATCTTTACTGCGGGCCTGTTTTCCCGGTGGCTCCATTACCGGCGCGCCAAAATTACGCGCCATGCAAATCATCGAAGAACTGGAACCACACCGTCGCGGCGTTTATTGCGGCAGCATTGCCTATATTGGTTTTGATGGCAGTATGGATAGCAATATAACGATTCGTACACTGGTCTTTAATCAAAACCGGCTGCGTTTCTGGGCCGGCGGCGGTATTGTCGCTGATTCTGAATGTGCTGCCGAGCATCAGGAAGTGCTTGATAAAGCTGCCGCTATGTTGGATTTAGTTGAACGGCTGAGTCAATGCTGACCGTTATCAAACTGGGCGGCAGTCTCTATCATAGTCAGCAGCTATCAGATTGTTTACAGCACATCTCAGCTTTTGCTGAAAGTCAGGCCGTGGTGCTGGTGGCCGGCGGCGGGCCTTTTGCCGATTTGGTACGTCAAGCACAGCAGGATCATGGCTTTTCAGACAAAACGGCCCATCAAATGGCTATCAATGCCATGCGCCAGTTTGCTTTACTGATAATTGATTTATTGCCTGATACACACATTTTTAGTTGGTCAGACCAACCGCTGCCAGCTACCGGCCTGTCGGTTTGGTTACCTGACGACAGTCAATTGATGGCAGCAGATTTACCCCAAAACTGGCAGGTCACCGCCGATAGTCTGGCCTTATGGCTGACACAGAAGATTAATGCTTCAAAGCTCATCCTGATCAAACGTTGTGCAGTTATCACTGCGCAAATAACTGAGTTGTCTGCGCACGGTATTGTCGATGCTCATTTTGCCACACAATATCAACGCCAGCCTTTGCCCTGCAGTATTATCCGGCAGGTTGATATCGGCGATGGGCTGACCAGACAAATCCCGATGATATGACCTCAACGCAGAACACGTTTGAGCAGATACTGACGACTTTTGATCTGACACTGGACCGAAATTCATTATTGCTATGTCATGCTTTATTAGCCGAAGCCGACGAGCGACAATCAACCGATCAGGCTGCCCATATGGGGGGCCAATTATACTCGGCAGCTATTGCCGGAAAGTTACTTGCCACATTACATCAGGGCAATTTGTTATCCGCAGAGTTACACCCACAGTTACAACAAATTGAAACGACCCTAATGGCTGACATGGCAGCACAGTTTAATTTTCCATTAGGACATTTCACATCCGGTAGCAGTATCGGCAATCTGGAAGCTTTATGGTTGGCCAAACAACGCCGCCCCACTCGCAAGCATGTTTACACCAGCGAGAATGGTCATTATTCGATTAACAAAGCCTGCGCTTTGCTGGACTTACAGCTGGTGATGTTGCCGAGCAATCAATACCATCAGCTTGATATTGGCGTATTAAAAGATGCTTGTGAAGCACAGCCACCCTTGGCAATCATCGCCAACGCCGGCAACACAAGTAGTGGTCATATGGATCCATTGTCAGCTGTCGTAAAACTGGCCGGCCAATACCAAAGCTGGTTGCATATTGATGCCGCCTGGGGCGGTTTTCTGGCTTTTCTGAATGACCCTGCGCTGCTCGCGGCGGCCAGCCAAGCCGACTCGCTGTGTTTTGATCCCCATAAATCGCTAGGCCAGCCGCGGCCATGCGGTTTATTGTTTTATCGCCAGCCTTTGCCAAAAATCGCGGCCACCGCAGATTACCTGCAGCAAACGCCGGATAGTCGCGTTATCGGCTCACGTGGCGGCGAACAATTTTTACCGCTATGGCTGACTTTTCATCACCATGGCCTTAAAACGCTGCAAACGGATTTAACCGCTAAGCTGACCGAAGCGCGGAAAATGGCTGATTTACTAACCGGTAAAGTGGCTGATTTACTGCTATCGGATACGGGTATTGTTTGTTTTCAACATCCGGATGATTTACAGCCTCTGCTGGACGCGGGTGTTATTTCTCAAACACGATTAAAACACCAGCATTATCATCGACTGGTTTTTGCTGACAAGGCCTGTCATGCGGACGCTGTATTTAGGCGTCTGGCGCCTTTTCTTTGATTTGCGTTTGCACACCATCAAAGCGGCGCAACCAAGTAGAGACGCTGTTTAGTGGTGACGGCCATTGACGGCTGGCATTCAAGGCTGCATTTTTGCTGTCGTACACACCGTAAATTAATGCATACCAGACTTTATTGTTGCGCATACTGGCAAACACTGCGACATCACCTGTCAAAGCATATTTTTTAATAAAGTCGTCAATTTCTGAACGCTCCCATGAACCTATCATCTGAAAGGTATAGGCTGATTTGGCCTGCTGCATAATCCATTGGGCACCAAACACCTCGTTGTCATTGCTGTGCGATGTTTCGCTGACTGCGGTAGTGGGCGCGGTTAGCGTTGGTGCCGGGACTTCGGATTCTGGTTCAGTTATTTTTGTATTTTCAATTGGCATCTCATCCAGCGTTGTGAATGGCGGAATGACCGGTTGCAACGGTTCATCAGTTTGTGATGCGTCGGGTTCAACAGTCTGATTGTCGGTTAACGTTTGCTGATCGCCGGTCTCAACAGCTTCTTCATTAGTGATTGTCATTTCTTGCGTTGTTGGCGCCGGAGCGGTTTGTGGCGCCTGCTCAGCCTCCAACTCCTCAAGCAGCTCAATCAGATTCTGTTTTTCAGCTTGCGCATTGCTGGTAACGGTTTCGTCCTCCACAACCACCATAGGCAATTCCGGTTCTGCCGGCACTTCGGTTATCGCTGCATCGCTATCGTCATGACTCTGGTTCAGCCAGTCATTGATATTTTGTTGAAAAATCAGTATCAAAGCCAATGCGACCCCAACCGGTAACACCGGTAGCCAGCGAGACCAATCCGGTAGATTCAAAGCAGGAAACTTGGGCAGCAGGCTTTTTTTGTTGCCGCCGCCCATCAACAAACACTGGTGCGCCTGATGATTGATTTCTGCCGGAACACCTTTACTTCGCCGTTGAATACGTTGCAGCTGTTTATCGCTGAATGGCAAATCATCCTGCCAACCGGCAGCCTGCAATCGCTGCTGTAAATAGCCGTGGATTTCATCATCAGCCAGTGGCAGTAAATCCAGATCCTGAAAGCGTTCATTACGCAGATTTGATAATACCGAGGTTTTGTCACTGGTTATCACGGCGCGTAATAAATACTGCCCTTCATGTTGCCAATTTAACCAACTGGCTAATTGCTGCTGGACACCGCCATCAAGGTTGCCGGCGTCATCAATCATCAATACCGGCGTCACTTGAATTTGCAGTAATTGCTGCAAACGCTGACGCAATAATTGTTGTGGATCAACACCTAACTGACTGTCGCCGGTGGCGCCAAAAGCCTGTAAACATTGTTGGGTCAACTGCGATAGATTGGTGCTATCGCTGGCATGTACCAAACAAAACCGTAAATCGTCTCCGCCGCGCTGCTGCAAAGCCGATAACAGCATCGTCTTACCATAACCATCAGGTGCAATGAGCACGCTGATTTGGCCGCTGCTTCGTAATAAATGCAAAATTAAATTGAGCCGCTGGCTGGTCTGCCGGCCAGCAAAAAAAGCACCGGGCAGATTCTGCCGGCTAAACGGGTTACTATGCAGCGCGAGACGGTCGAGGTAAGCAGGTTCTGCAGTGGCGTGCATTTCCGTCATCAATATTCTCTTAGCAAAAAGCGTCCAAAGTGGC
>JAWWAG010000154.1:0-4103 GCA_033721795.1 Methylophaga sp.
CAAACAGTCACAGCATCGGGTGACAATATGCGCCAGTTTGCCGGTGCGCCGCATTCACACCCTAATAAATGGGTGTGTATGGATATTGAATGTGAGGCCGGCTGCGGTGTGGTGCCTTTTAAATATAAGGATCAAAGCTACGTTAATGCCTTGCAATGGATGATAGGCTTGGAAACCTTCCTGCTGGTTAATGACCCATGGCGGATCTTCCTGACTACCGATCACCCTAATGGCGCGCCATTTACCAGTTATCCACATTTGATTAAATTGCTGATGGATAAAACCTTCCGTAATGACACGTTGGCAACGCTGCACCCAGAAGCGCAGAAAGCGACCAATTTAGCGTCGATTGAGCGTGAATATACATTGTATGAAATCGCGATTATGACCCGCGCCGGTGCGGCCAAATTGGTGGGTCTGGCTGATCGGGGTCATTTGGGTGTCGGCGCCGCAGCGGATATCACCGTGTATACCGATGATGATGATCGCGAAAAAATGTTCTCTAAGCCGGATTACGTGTTTAAAGATGGTGAACTGGTTGTACGTCAGGGTGAAGTACAAAAAATCACCTGGGGGACCACGCATGTGGTCAAGCCGGAATACGATGTCGGCATCGAAAAACCGCTGCAGCAATACTTTGACAAATACCACACGATGAAACTAAGCAACTTTAAAATCAGCAATGATGAAATTGTTGATGATGGTCGGGGCAGTTTGACTATCCAGCCGCTGCATAAAGGAGGCAAGTTGTGATCATCAATGGGGTGACCATCGACGAAACCTTTGCTGAAGCTTTTCCCATGAAAGGCACGCGCATCATCATTACCGCCCAGAATCTCGAGTGGGCAATGAATTCCGCCGTTGCCTTTACCGGGTTTGCGACCTCGGTCATTGCCTGCGGTTGTGAAGCATCGATTGAACGACCCTTAGAGCCGTCAGAAACGCCGGATGGCCGCCCCGGCGTGGCTTGTCTAATCTTTGCCATGGGGGGTAAGGGCCTTGCCAAACAGGTGGAAACCCGTGCCGGCCAATGCGTACTTACGGCGCCAACGACTGCTTTGTTCTCTGGTATAGAAGGGGAAGAAGGTAAAGATATAGCACTTGGTAAAAACCTGCGGTTCTTTGGTGATGGCTTCCAGATTTCAAAAATGCTTGACGGTAAACGTTATTGGCGTATTCCGGTCATGGATGGTGAGTTTTTAACGCAGGAAAATACCGGCGTGGTCTCAGCCGTCGGTGGCGGTAACTTTCTGATCCTTGCCGAATCACAACCGCAGGCACTGTCAGCTTGTGAAGCGGCCATTAAAGCCATGAAAAAAATCCCTAATGTCATTATGCCGTTTCCAGGGGGCGTGGTGCGCTCAGGCTCCAAAGTCGGTTCAAAATACAAAGCATTAAGCGCCTCAACCAATAATGCGTTTTGTCCAACCTTAAAAGGCCAGGTTGCCAGTGAGTGCTCGCCGGAAGTTGAATCAGTGATGGAAATCGTCATCGATGGCTTAACCAAAGAGGATATCGACGAAGCAATGCGCGTCGGCATTCAGGCAGCCTGTGATTTAGGTGCCGACAATGGTATTCGTCGTATCAGTGCCGGTAACTACGGCGGAAAACTCGGTCCCTTCCACTTTCATTTAAGGGAGATCATGGCATGAGCGCGCTGACACTAACGTTAAAAGCAGAATTAGCGCAACGTGTAGATTGTTCGCCGTTAACCCCTGACAAACTGGCTGGCAAAAGTACTGATGATATCGCCACGATAGAGTTGGTCTCAGGCCGTTTATCACTGCCCGTTGCCGAATTATTTGATATCAGTGGCGACGATGTTAACGATATCCAATTCCAAAACAGCAGCAGCAAACTGGATCATATTGGTCATGCGATGACGCAAGGCAGCATTACCGTCGAAGGTAATGTCGGTGCTTATCTTGGTCAATTTATGACCGGTGGCAATATTGCGGTGCACGGTGACAGCTTTATTTACAGCGGCTGTGAAATGAAAGGCGGTCAAATAAAAATTCACGGCAATGCCGGCGATTTTGTTGGCGCTGCAAGATCCGGTTACAAAAATGGCATGACGGGTGGCACGATTATCATTACCGGTAACAGCGGTGAGCGTACCGGTGACCATATGCGCCGTGGCATGATTTTGATTGAAGGTAATGCTGGCAATTATTGTGGTTCGCGGATGGTGTCCGGCACCATTGCTGTGATCGGTGATGTCGGACGACATTTAGGTTACGGTATGAAACGCGGCACCCTGCTGCTGACCAAAATGCCGCAACACGGTATCGGCGCCAATTTTAATGATTGTGGTGCTCATACGCTGTCATTTTTACCGTTAATGTTCTCAGCCTTTAAAAAGCTGGACAGCAGCTTTGCCAAGTTAGAACCGTTTTCACGGGTACAGCGTTACGCCGGAGATATTGGTAGCCTGGGCATGGGTGAGGTGCTGGTTAAGCTGACGTAAAAATAATATTTTTTTGAGTTCCGTATTCATCCAACAGACGGTATTTTGGTGTAGCCTGATAGTCCAAAAAGCAAAATAAAGGAACCAGCCATGTCTGAAGTCGGCAAATCGGTTGGCCAGTTTATTGTTGAAAGTCAGCGATCGCACAGCGAATCTACCGGCGATTTATCCGGCCTGCTTAATGATATTGTCAGTGCCTGCAAACATATTTCCTATCTGGTCGGTCGCACTGGTTTGATTGGTCTCGGTGGTTATGCCGAGACTGAAAATATTCAGGGTGAAACCCAGAAGAAACTCGATATCATCAGCAATGATGTAATGATTGATCATTTGAAATGGACCGGCCATTTAGCTGCGATGGCCTCGGAAGAAATGGAAGATATCATTCAGATCCCGGCCAAATTTCCCAAAGGCAAATACCTGATTTGCTTTGATCCTCTGGATGGTTCATCAAATATCGATATCAATATGTCTGTCGGCAGTATTTTCTCGATTTTGCGCTACGACGGCAGCAATCCCAATCCCACCTTGAAAGATTTTCTGCAACCCGGCACCCGCCAGGTCTGCGCCGGTTTTACCGTTTACGGCCCGGCAACCGTGCTGGTGCTGACCACGGGGAATGGCGTCAATGGCTTTACCCTGGATCATGATGTCGGTGAATTTATTCTGACTCATGCCAACATGCATATTCCGAAAGACACGGCCGAATTTGCCATCAATATGTCCAATCAGCGATTCTGGGAACCACCGGTACAACGCTATATTAAAGAGTGTATTCAGGGCACCGAGGGGGTTCGGGAAAAGAATTTTAATATGCGCTGGGTGGCATCAATGGTGGCAGAGGTATACCGGCTGCTGATCCGTGGCGGTATTTTTATGTACCCGATAGACAGCAAAATTGCCAAACAGGGCGGCAAACTCCGTTTATTGTATGAAGCCAATCCGATGAGTTTTATTGTTGAACAGGCCGGTGGGATCAGCACCACGGGCAGCGAACGTATTCTTGATATTCAGCCGACTGAATTGCATCAGCGGGTGCCGGTCATAATGGGCTCTGAGCGTGAAGTAGAACGCATTCTGCGTTACCATCAGGCTGACAATGATGCTGCCTAAATCTTTATGGATTTTTTGATCGTAACCTCTTTTTCGGCCGTTATCTGTTGGGCTGGTTCTTGTTATTGATTACCAGTCTGCGTCATCTGGGAGGTGCGGTGAATTTGCCGGCGTTGATAGTCGCGCTGTGTGTGGCATACCGGGTATGGCCTAAAACACAAAACCGGCCGCCAACGTTTATTGGCTCAACATTGATGGCTGCAATGCTGCTCAGAGTGATGGGATTTATTGGTGGTTATTCCGGGCCGTTTATCTTCGCGCCGGAAGCGAACCAGGGACCATTGCTGCGTATTTTTATCACCTGTACTTTAGGCTTTTCGCTGGGCGTTATTATCGGGCTGCTTATTGAACTGAAGCGGTGTCATTTAAACATTTCACAGGAGACATAATGGAAGCCATCAGCAGTTTGGGCATTATCTGGGTATTATTTTTGGTGGTGCTCGGGATTTTGTGGTTTTTATTACCCTTTGCCATTTTTGGAACCAAAGACCGGCTGCGCGATTTGATCGAAGAAAACCGTCGC
>JAWWAG010000155.1:0-4057 GCA_033721795.1 Methylophaga sp.
GTCAAAATCTCCGCTTAATTGAATGCCTACCTGAGTCACATTGGCTGGTGGCGTTTTACGTAACCCAAGGGCATCCATTCCGCTATTAAACCATTCTGCCCCCTCAAGTACCTGAACCGTAGCGGATTGCATTAACGGCACATCAATCGCAATGTTATCCGGTAATGCCAACTGTAAATTAGACTGCAAATTTGCTGGTAGAGCCGTAAAACGGCCCACCCAGTAATGAAAGATGTCGTCCTCACCGACTTCATGGCCCACTACAAAACGACTATTTAACAATGGTCGTTTATAAACCTGACTCATTTTACCCATCAGAGTCATCGCTGCTGACATGGTCGATGAATCACTCTCGGCAATATGAAAGACAATGCCTTTACCCAAGGGCTGTTCGGTAAACAGATAACCGTTGCCATTTAATGACGCAAGATCCAGACGGCGTAACTCATCACCCCCGAACTTTTGAATGGTGGAATCTTCATAAATCGTCACGGCAAGATTGCCGGGGAAAAAGGGCTGACATTCACCGCCATGACTTTGTGGGATCATCACCGGCGCAAAACTCAATGTATTCCAGCCTGGCTTCATCACTCCAGCTGGAATGGTTACAGCATAATTCTCGTATATACCACCTTGTGGATTACTAAGTGGAATAGAGCCATTAAGCACGCCATTAGTCATCACATTCAGCGCTGATTGTGAGGCCATACCGCTAGCATAAGCCAAATGCAATCGCACCTGCATACGTCCTTGCCAGGTATTGTTCCATACCTGCAAACTTAAAGGTGGACTATCCATACCAGTGACTGTTTGGTTGTTAAAACCCAATGCCCTTAATGGAAAAGCCCCCTGACCAGCCGTCGGCAATGAAAACCGTTTTTCCAAGGCCGTCTCCGTTGGTATGTCAAGCGAATTGACACTGGCCCAGTCACTGTTAGGCCAGGGCACTCCGGGAATGGCAAAACTTGCCGCCGCCTGTCGTACCTCAGTGTCGGTTTTGCCCATGACCAGTAACAAATAACGTGCAGGTAACCCCGGTAAAGTTTTCAGAGCTAAAACCGGGCCATCGGCTTGCTGATATTTGGCCACATCAACATGCTCTGCTAACTCATCAAAACGCCCCAGCATAATGCCGACACGCTGACTATCAACCATCGGCCAGGAAATCGATTGCTGGCTTTCTGGCAACGGCTGATGTTGAATACGGGTTGGAATATAGTCATAACGCTGACCAATGCCTTGTGCTACAAAACTTAACGCCGCCAGATGATCCGCATTCTCAGTCAATGCCGAAAACACCGTAATTTGCTGATTGGCTTGCCAAGTCGCTTTATCAAATAATCTGGATAACTGACTGAGACGTCCGATAACTTGACGTGGATGGGCGCCAATCTCAATATAAGAATCCTGTAAATCAATCTCCGTCCATAATTGCGGCGCCATCGGATATTCACAAATTTCCGTGTAATGCTGCACCACCCTCAATTGCATAGCATTAAAGCCTGGCGTTAAGGCTGTAGCCGGAATTTCTACCAACATATTCAAACGACTTTGCCGGCCATCAAGCGCCTGCTGGGCAATGACTTTACCGGCCAATATGACTTGTAACTGTGAGCCTTGAATCAAGGCCTCGGATATCATGCCGTTTATATTCAGTGTGACGTTTTCAGGCTGCCACAAAGCGGGCACCGGCAAGCCCCATGACATGGTCTGCTCAATCCCCGTCAAACGTTTTACCCCGCTCTGACCGGTCAATTGGCTAAGCGGCAAAATCACCGTTGCCTGCTGTGAGCTGAAGCGGCTTTCAGCAATGATTGGCTTATCATCCTCAGCCATAGCCGGCGACATCAATGTTAAGCACATTATCACCAACAGACCTTGCAACAAGCGACCCTCTTGCAGATCAAATACAGCCATCTCTCTCTCCTAATACCTATAAATTTTCTGTTTTACTTTCGCGCCGCGTCGATAACAAAAACCGTAAATGCGCCAGACCATAAGTAAGTCCAAGGCTAGCCACAATCCAAAAGCCATGCACGATACTTCGTCCCTGATGACGCCGCTGATTGTTTTGCAAGATTTGCTGACTACTGCCAAAAGCAATATCAATTGCCATTCGTTCATCTTCAACGTCGCTAAATTGATAAGCCAATCCTACCTGCAAGGTATTTTTGTCATGCCGCTTTAAATTAATGATCTTTGCTGACAGAGGACGTGGTCGATCCGGAAACCACAATTCAACCATACTGCCTTTTTTAAAGCGCACGATGTTTAACGCCTGACCATTCAACAATAAGCCGGCACCTCCAGCAGAAGCATTGCGACATTCACCGGTCAATGCTGTACCGTCGGCCAGTTGTATTTGTACTTTTTCATCATGGGCCGCCCGCGGTGATTGGCGAAGTTGTTTGCGCTCTAACATTACACCCAAAGCCCCAAGTATCAGCATCACATCCAGTACTGCCCAAAACATGACAAAGGCTACTGCCCCCTGACCGAGCGGCTCTGTCAAATATCGATCAATACCCATGACGATGCCCAGACTGTTAAACGCCAAAAATAAATAAAACGGCCAGGTCAATGACGACACATAATCTTCGTTTAGTTGTTCACCTTTTGGCGTTACTTTAAAAGAGGGTGAACGGGGTTTACGCACCACCTCTATGAGACCCAACGTCACGTAGACTGATTGAATTACCTCATACAACTGCGACATAAATGGCCAGCGCACACGACCATAAAAATACTGCGTTGATAACAGTGCCGCCAGCAGGCAAGGGCCAGCATAACTAATCAAATCAATCGCTGTGGCATCACAGAGGTTAATGGAAAATACCAAAAACATCGGCGGTGCCAACAACATAATGACGCGAGCACTGGCAAACCCCCAGTAAAATGCAAAATTGGTATATAAAAGCCGTTGCACCAGTCTCAGTCCGGGTACCCGCCAGGGATTTTTAAGAATAAAGATCTGCAACATCCCCTGGCCCCAGCGCACCCGCTGCACCACAAAGCCGGCATAGGTTTCCGGTTGCAATCCCGACACCATTGGTTTGTTCAAATAAGCGGTGCTATAACCACGACTCATGGCATCAAGTGTGGTTTCGGCATCTTCAGTAATCGTTTGTCCGGAAACACCGCCCAACTCATCAATAACGCTGCGTCTTAAAATCGCTGCTGAACCACAGAAAAATGATGTGCCCCACGAATCGAGGCCCGGCTGCATAACGTCATAAAACAACTCATTTTCAGCCGGTGATTGCTCGTAAGTCTTTAAGTTTCGCTCAAGCGGATCAGGGCTGACAAAGTTATGCGGTGTTTGCACCACAAACAATTTTGGATCTGCCAAAAACAGTCCTACCGTATGCTGCAAAAAATCACGGGTGGGAATGTGATCGCAATCAAGGATCAACAATAAGTCCCCATTGGTATGAGCCAAAGCATTATTGATATTGCCGGATTTAGCATGCTGATTTCGCTCACGGGTTAAGTAGCTGGCACCAAATTCCGCAGCGATGTCTTTTAAGACTGCTGCACGATCTTGTGCTGCTAAAGCTTTGGCAGCATCAACATCCTGACATTTCTGTACTGTGCCACCATCATCGAGAATATAAACGTGCAGTTTATCTGCCGGGTATTCCATTTGTGTTGCAGCAATTACTGTCGGCCTGATAACTGATGGGTCTTCGTTATAAGTTGGAATATACACATCAATATCCGGCAACTGTGCCGGATCGTGTGGTAATGGCAAGCTTTTACGCTGATAGGGCTGAGCGTTGATAAAAAAGCCAAACAGCATATTTATCAAGCCATAAGCTTCCGCCAAAAACAGCAGCAAACCGCAGATCATTGACAAGAGACCAAACTGCATCGGTAATGATTCGGTTGCCCGCCAGTACATATAGCGGAAGGTTAAAAAGGTGGTGATAAAGATGATTAAAAGGCGAAACCACTGCTGCCAGCTTAGATTTTTGATAACTCGCGACAGGTTATAAACTAACAGTAAACCGCCCAGTAAAACTGCTGAAATAATTAACTGCGCTTGATGACTGACTGA
>JAWWAG010000156.1:0-3987 GCA_033721795.1 Methylophaga sp.
ATCTATGATGGTGTCGGCGCCTCAATCGCATTATTGCTTATTTATCGTATTTATATCGTCAATTTAGTTTTAACTACTGAATTCTATATAACTATTATGAATATCATTATGAAAACACATTACTTATTGATTTAAGTAATCCCCCCTATAATGCCTGCTAAATTAATTCCAGCACACCTGACCAAAGTTCGTGAAGCAGGCTATTACTATGAAAATTCGCCACTTAGACTTAGACGATAAATCTATCAGCAAGGAGCATAACGATTTAGGGCTTCCTCCTGTTGAGTACGAAGTCATTCATGCATCAGACCATCCATTATTAAGAATTGCCAGTTATTTTATCGTTGCGGTCTTGATCGCATTATTGATTTATTTTAGCTATCAATTATTTTTAGGTGGCAATGGGCGAAGTGGTGGCGAGATCATTTCCCAGACGCTACGAGACCCTATGTTCTGGGGTGCTGTTGCAGTAGGTTTAGTGGCACAGGTGATTGATGGCGCACTAGGCATGGCTTATGGCGTGACTTCAAGTAGTTTTTTATTGGCGATAGGAGCATCGCCAGCAATGGCGAGCGGTGCTACCCATCTGGCCGAAGTATTTACCACCGGCGTTTCAGGTGTGTCGCATTTGAAGATGGGGAATGTAAATAAGAAACTGTTCTTAAGCCTTTTAATACCAGGAATCTTGGGTGGTTTGATAGGTGCTTACATACTGAGTAGTGTAGATGGCAAGATACTCAAGCCTTTCATCAGTGCTTATTTGTTTATGATGGGGCTATATGTCTTGAGTAAGGCATTTCGTCACATCAAGTTACGTCGTGAGATAAATGCAAAAAAAGTCGTGCCTTTGGCTTTGTTTGGCAGCTTGATGGATACGACTGGCGGCGGGGGCTGGGGCCCGATAGTGACGACTTCGCTAGTAGGTTCAGGGCACGATCCAAGAACCACGATTGGATCAGTCAATTTTGCTGAATTTTTCCTGACTCTGACAGTTGCCGCTGCACTTTTTTCCATTCTGGATAACAGCGTCTGGCTTATTGTTGCTGGATTGGTGATTGGCGGGATGTTTGCAGCTCCTTTTGCTGCTTATATTACCAAGCATTTGAAAGCTAAGACATTGTTGATAATGGTTGGTGTTTTGATTAGCGCAATCAGTGCATTCAATGTTTACAATTCTTTTGCGTGAAGTTAATCATGCTTTTGCGTAATCTATTTCATCTTGATAAAAAGCCAATAACTATTAACTAAAATTTGCTTCTCACTCGGTTTATCTGGATATTTTCCACACCATGCTCTTTCCAGTTTAGTTTATCCCAACTATTCTGAGTTGATATTTTATTGGTGACTTGCGACTCAAAACGCATCCAATGCAAAAACCAATGCTATTACCTTTGCTACTATGTCATCTTTAAGACGCCAAGCCTGAACTGTTGACCCTATGATAGAAGTAGCGCTTTTCCCGATACCAGAATCAGTTAATTTTCCTGGCGTGCCGGTTCCATTGCATGTTTTTGAGCCGCGTTACAGAAAAATGGTGAGACATTGTATCGATAACGACTTAATGATGGGCGTTTGTCATATCCGAGGTATTGTTCGTGATAAGAGACAGATACAGACGAGAGAAGAAGCGCTTAACAGTAATCAATCTACCTACAAGCCCTGTGATGTTTTTTCTGCTGGCAAAGTAGAACTGCTTGAGGAATTGGATGATGGCCGTATGGGTGTCGTTGTTCATTTCGAAACACGACTAAAGCTAAAAGAAGAGCGACAGATATTACCTTTTTACATATGGGCTTGTGAGCCTTATGAAGATGAACCGCTTGAAGATGACGACTTGATAAAATTACGGCAAAGCCATGAAAAGGTGATGCAGCGGTTGTTGGTTCTTGGTCATGGTAATGACGAATTTCAAAAAATGCTGTCAAGTGATGAATGGCAAAGCCTATCACCTGTTGAATTTAATTTTATGGTGAACGGCTTATTCGGCATGCCCGCAACAATTAAACAAGAAATACTTGAAATGAGACAGCCACAACAGCGTCTAAATGCTTTATTAAAATTGTTAAATACTATCGAGCAGACTTTTTAGTCTTCCTTAATCTTCTGATGGTGTGCTGGTGCCGGACTCTAACCGGCAAAGCCGGAGCCTATGGATTTTAAGGACAAGTCCAACGTCTTTGATGGTTTTTAAAGCGTAAGATCTGCGAATTTTTAGCCATTGCGATATGCTAACCACCAGTAATATACCCAGCAAATAACGTTTTTTTGCAGTGCTCATTCATTGGGGTAGAAAGTTTCAATCAGTTTAAATAACAACTCAAGGATAGGGTACTTATGCATATTGCTACGATGACGCTGATTATTCTCTGTGCCGGACTTGCCAGCCAATTGCTGGCTTGGCATTTGCGTCTTCCTGCGATTGTTGTGCTCATCATCTCAGGTCTTTTACTGGGCCCTGTAAGCGGTATCATTGAGCTTGGCTTATCACAAACCGAACTGACGGAGCTGATAGGCTTAGGCGTTGCCATTATCTTGTTTGAAGGCGGGATGGACCTGAAGCTTGGCGAATTGCGGAGAGTCGGCTATGGCGTCGGCCGCCTGATAATAATTGGTCCACCACTCGCATGGATTTTCGGGGCGCTGGCGGCACATTATGTTGCCGGGCTGAGCTGGCCTGTTGCTTGCGTTTTGGGTGCCATTCTGGTGGTGACAGGTCCTACAGTGATTATTCCAATGCTACGCAATGCTGGTCTTAACAATGAATCAGCGGCGTTGCTGAAATGGGAAGGCATTGTGAATGATCCAGTCGGTGTCTTGCTGGCGGTGCTGACCTTTCAATACTTTACCCTTGCCGGCAACGGTTGGTTTGAGGTGGTAATTGGACTTGGAACAGCAATTACCGTGGCAGGAGTGTTTGGCGGTCTGGGTGGCTGGTTCATTGGCTGGCTCTTCCGTCGCGGCGCTGTTCCCACTCACCTCAAGGCACCGTTATTGATGGTCTTGGTGCTGGTGGCTTATTGGGGCAGTAACCTCATCCAGCATGAGGCCGGACTGTTGACCGTGACGCTGATGGGACTTGTCATTGGTAACATGAAACTGGTCGAGCGTGAGCCATTGCGTCATTTCAAGGAAAATCTCACCATCGTGCTGTTATCAGTACTTTTCATTGTTATCCCCTCCCAGCTTAAGTTCGAACAACTGGCGTTGCTCGACTGGCGGGTAGCGGCTTTTGTAATCATTGTCTTGTTACTGGTGCGTCCGTTGAGCATTGCGCTTGCAACGCTCGGGGCATCCATGCGTGGGAAGGATAAGTTATTGTTGGCATGGATCGCTCCGCGCGGCATAGTGGCAGCAGCCACAGCGGGGATTTTTGGCCCGGAGTTGGTTGCTGCAGGCTATCCGGATGCTGAGGCGCTCTTGCCGGTCGTCTTTTTGATCATTCTTGTAACCGTAATGGTGCATGGGGTCACGTTGGGGCCGTTGGCGCGAAAAATGTCTCTTGCTGCAAAAGAAGAAAATGGTTTACTAATCGTCGGGGCTTCGCCCTGGACACAGATGCTGGCAAAGGCGCTGAATGATCTTGAGATAGATGTCGTGGTAACTGATGGGTCTTATCAGCGCCTTAAGCCGATTCGGATGGAAGGTATCAAGGTATATTACGGTGAACTCCTTTCTGAACATGCCGAACATCAACTGGAATATGAACATCTGAGCTATGTGCTGTGCGCTACAGACAACCATTATTACAACGCGCTGGTCTGTAAGGCACTGGGTGGGGAATTCGGCCATCATCGTACATTCCAGCTGGCACCTCACCAAGAGTCCGATCAAGAGCAAAAACGTCTCACGCTTCAGCAGGGCGGGTATTTTGCCTTTGAACCACCAACAGATTTTTACACCTTGCAGCAGCGTCTGGATGATGGCTGGACAGTTCATTCAACCCGTCTAAGTAAAGATTTTGATCTTGACCGACTGAAAAGCCGATTG
>JAWWAG010000157.1:0-3938 GCA_033721795.1 Methylophaga sp.
CCTACCCGGGAACCATGCGGGCCGCATGTCATGCCAAAAGCACGTGTTCCCCTATTTGGTCTTGCTCCAAGTGGGGTTTACCTTGCCGTTGCTGTTACCAGCCGCGCGGTGCGCTCTTACCGCACCATTTCACCCTTACCCGACTCGAGAGTCGGGCGGTATCCTTTCTGTTGCACTTGCCGTGGACTCGCGTCCCCCAGGCGTTACCTGGCACCTCGCCCTGTGGAGCCCGGACTTTCCTCACCAAAATAAATTTCAGTGCGATTGCCTGGCCATCTCAGGGAGCTATTTTACGCAAAGCAGTTTATTTCTGCTGAAGTTTCAACGCCAGCTGATAAGCAGCATTCTTACTGACCGATAACCACTCAGCGGTAATTGCAGCCGCTTTTTTAACTGGCATTTCCGGCAACAACAAAGTTAATAAGCGCTGCATGGCCTGCTCATCGGCTGATACAGCTTCGGCGGCACCGGCCACTAATAAAACAATTTCGCCCTTTTGCTGGTTAGCATCTTCTGCAACCCATTGCGCTAACTCATGCAAAGGCCGGGTTTCAATGGTTTCATGAATCTTGGTGAGTTCTCGCGCTAAACAAGCTTGGCGCTCATCGCCAAAAATCTCTTGCATATCATTTAATGTGCCGACGATACGCTTGGGGCTTTCATAAAAAATCAGCGTGCGGGGCTCAGCAGCCAGTAAGGTTAAGCGTTGCTGCCGGGCACCGGCTTTGGGCGGTAAAAATCCTTCAAACGCAAAGCGATCTGAAGGCAGGCCTGATGCTGATATCGCGGCTATCAACGCACTACTTCCCGGGATAGGTATGACTTTGATGCCGGCACCGCGCACTAATGTTACCAGCCGATAACCGGGATCGCTTATCAGCGGCGTACCGGCATCTGAAATCAATGCAATGGACTGACCTTGCTGTAATTTTTCTAATAATAGCTGACTGCGCTGTTGTTCATTGTGTTCATGAAGGGAAATGGTCGGCGTCGCGATTTGCTGATGATCCAGCAGATATTTGCTATGCCGGGTGTCTTCGGCAGCAATTAAATCGACGCTTTTCAGCGTTTCTATTGCCCGTAAGCTGATGTCGCCCAAATTGCCAATCGGCGTTGCCACAATATATAAACAGCCGGTTTCGGATACAGCCACAATGAATTCCTGAAGTGAAAAAGGGTTCTGGTCGTAATATACGCGAACAGGTAAGATGATGCCCTTAATCCACTGACGTGATGCAGGCCATGATGCAACGAATTTCAGCCTTTTTGTTGGTACTGCTGGTGATGACACTGGCAGCCTGTCAACCGATGGCAATTGATCGCAAGCAAAGCAATGTCACAGCTGAAAGTCTGATTTCCGAAGCCGAAACGGCTGGTGATTTACAAGCTGCTGCTGATGATTACCTAGCCAAAGCTGCTGAGAGCGAAGGCGCCTTGCAAGCCGCCTATTTCTATCGCGCAGCCACTGTCTTAAACGAATTGGCAGATTACCCCAAAGCAGTAGAAGTATTAACACAGCTTGATCGCCAACAATTAAGTGAGACAGAACAAATTGATGCTGCACTATTACGCGCTGATATTGCCAATATTCAGTTAAATCCAGCCGCCGCATTAATAGCATTGGATAGTATTGATAAAACCACTGCCAGCGATGAGCAGCGATTACAGGCTTTGTTACTTCGAATTGATGCCTTTGCGCTCAGTGACAATATGCTTGATAAAGCGTTGGCACATATTGAATTAGAACCATTTTTAAGCGGCACTGATCAAACCAGTAATCGCCAAGAACTCTGGCAGACTTTAATGATGCTGGATGCCCAGCAACTGGATTTATTTAATCCGGGTCAGCCGCCCGCCGAAGACAGCGGCTGGTTTGCACTGGCTTATGCCATGAAAGCCTATGAAAATAATCCCGAGGCGATGGCGGTTGCATTGGAAGATTGGCAGCGTAGTTACCCGAATCATCCAGCCGATATTGAAACCCTGCGCAAAACGATTAAACCTACTTTACAGCTGTCAGGTGACGTCAATAATATCGCTGTACTGCTGCCGGAATCTGGTCCGATTGCCGGCGTGGCCGAAGCTGTTAAGCAAGGGATTATTGCCGCCCATTTCCTCAGTGGCAGCAACCGTCAACTGAGATTCTATGATGTGCAAAATAATGCTGTTGCAGCTTATCAACAAGCGGTTGAAGCTGGTGCCAGTATTATTATTGGTCCTTTGGACAAACCGTCCGTTGAGCAATTAGCACGCATAGACCGCTTACCTATACCAGTCATTGCATTAAATCGCATTACTAATCCGCACCAGCATCATAATTTCTTTCAATTTGGGCTGGCCCCTGAAGACGAAGCCCGCACAGCAGCAAAATTTGCTGCCGAGCAAGGTTATCGCCGGGCACTGGTATTTGGCCCCCGCAGTGATTGGGGTGAACGGGTAACCGAAGCCTTTGAAGCCGCCTGGCGAGATGAGGGTGGCGTCGTCGTCCGGAGCAGCGGTTACCGCGAGTCCGCCAGTGATTTCAGTGAAGTTATCGTACCCTTGTTTGGTCTCAATGCCAGCGATCAACGTGCCAAAGCGCTGCAAAGCACATTGGCCCGGACATTAAGCCATGAACCACGGCGGCGTCAGGATGTGGACTTTATCTTTATGGTTGCCAAGCCTATGAAAGCCCGTCAACTGGTCCCACAATTTCGTTTTCATCGTTCCGGTAATTTACCGGTTATCAGCACCTCTCATGCTTATGACGGTGAAGCCAATGCCCGATATGATATTGATTTGAATGGCACTATCATCAGCGATATTCCATGGATGATTGAAGCTTCCGACGACCCGGCTTACCAGGGCTTGCTGGATCAGGTTCGTGGTGACAAAGGGACTTATTTACGGCTTGCTGCAATGGGTGTCGATGCTTATCGATTGATTGATCAACTGGTTGAAATGAGCCGTTCCAGCGATATCCGCTATGAAGGTGTAACGGGTAGTTTGCAGATTAACGAGGACGATCATATCCAGAGGTTAATGCCACAGGGTATTTTTAAAGACGGTTTGATAACCCCTTTATCTAACGGTCAATGAGCCGAAATAACGGACAGCAAGCAGAACAAATCGCCTGCGATTATTTGCAGCAACACGGCTTGCAATTTATCACCCAGAATTATTCCTGTCGCCGGGGTGAAATCGATCTGATTATGTCTGATGCTGGCACACTGGTTTTTGTTGAAGTGCGTGCCCGGCGCAGTGACCGTTTTGGTAGCGCATTAGAAAGTATCACCGCGGATAAACAATCGCGTATCATTGCCACCGCTCAACAGTATTTGCAGCAAAACCGGTCACAGCAAAACTGTCGGTTTGATGTGGTTGCCGTGCGAATCAGCCCGGCAGGAAACAGTCAAAACCATCAAGTCACTGATTGGATCCGTGATGCTTTTCAGCTTAGTTGAGTGCGGCAGTCTGTAAACTGTCGCTTGTTATTTCCTCTTGAGGTTATTGCTATGCGTCGTTTTTATCTGATTAGTTTTCTGCTCAGTTTATGTTTACTACAAGGCTGTCCGGCAGTTGTCGTAGGTGGTGCTGCCACTGGCGCTGCGGTCAACAATGATCGTCGCACGACCGGAGCCATGATTGATGATCAGGGTATCGAGTTTAAAGCCAGCTCAGCTATTTACCAGAACAAAAAAATATATGACCAGAGTCATATTAATGTCACCAGCTTTAATGGTGTAGTACTGGTTACCGGTGAAACGCCCAGTGAAGCTTTAAAACAGGAAGTCACTAACCTGATTAAAGATATTCCACGGGTACGCAAGGTATTCAACGAGCTGGCTATTTTAGCGCCAAGTGCCGTGCCATCGCGTACCAGTGATACCTGGATCACCTCTAAAGTTAAATCTAAATTATTGGCCGATAAGGATGTAAAAGGTCTGCATACCAAAATC
>JAWWAG010000158.1:0-3904 GCA_033721795.1 Methylophaga sp.
ACCAGCAACTAACACTGCGACCAGCGCCGTACTCAGCCACAAATATTGTTTCGAAGTTTTACCCAGTGTTTGTAAAACATTCGGTAGAGAATGCCACAAATGCAACGCCATCAACCCGAGTCCGACAAGATAGATAAACAGTTGCCAGCCACTGGCAAACAAAACTTGCGTCTGACGGTAAATATCGGCTCCACCAAATGACCACATCTGTGCCATATGCCAGATGATAAATACCAAAATCAGCGTAATCACGACCGAGACCACCCAAGCCGGGATCCAATGATGTTGGCGATGACGATAGGCAACTGGCCGGGCTTTAGCGTTATGCACACGAATCTGAATCGCCACAACCACATGCAGTAATAAGGCTGCCGAAACCAAGAACCATAATGGCCAGCGAATCAGTGGCTGGTTATAGAAGGCGTAAAAATCATTAAAGGCCTGCGGACTGATAAAGCTGAGATTGGTCAGCATATGCAGCAGTAAATACAACGACAATATTATCCCCGCCACCGCCATCAGGCGTTTTTTAACTTGTAACAGGGCCATCAGCTCTCCCGGCTCATTAATACTTCATCATGATCTGAAACCGGTTCCAGTTTTTCGCGACCGATGGTGCGCACGCAACTGTTCCATCGTAATATGGCCTCGTCATTGTGCTCCGGACGCATTTGTTCAGCCTGCTGATAACATTCCAGCGCTTTGACAAAATAATCATAGGCAAACGCTCGTGACATTGGCTGCGTCAGCATAAACCGGGCACGGCGCTCATGAAAAATACCGGTGTAATAAATGCGTTTGTAATCACTTTTTAGTCGCTCAATCGCATTTTCAATGGCTTGAAACGGTGACTGGCTGCCGCTAATACTAATTTGATCGGTCAACGCCAGAATATACATCACCAATGCCGCCTGATTATCAGGATCAACATTGAGAACGTCCAGACAAATGCTTTCAGCAATCTCCGGCTCCTGTAACGAACGGTATTGCCGTGCTCTATCCAAAGCCAAATCTATCGAGTCGGCATGAATATCGTGCAGACTTAAATCCATAAGTGCCCCATTCGCAAAAAGCCTTTAAAACGCAGTTTCAGGCCAATCTAATGTAATCCGCAGCGGTTTTCAAACTCATACACAAAAACGTCACAAAATAGAGTCAATCGCCGAATTCTGGTATCTTTGACGGTTTTCCAACGGCTAAATTCCGGTTCATTCATGCAACGAAAAATTCTGGTCACCAGCGCCCTGCCCTATGCCAACGGTTCTATTCATCTTGGCCATCTGGTCGAGTACATTCAAACCGATATCTGGGTGCGGTTTCAGAAAATGCGCGGACACGAAGTGCATTACGTTTGTGCCGATGATGCGCACGGTACGCCTATTATGCTGCGGGCGCAGAATGAAGGCATTACCCCTGAACAGCTGATAGCCGATGTCAGCAAAGAACATCAGGCTGATTTTGCTGAATTTGCTATTGGCTTTGACAATTATCACACCACCCACAGTGACGAAAACCGTATCTTAGCCAGCCACATCTATCTTGCAAACCGCGACGCTGGTCATATCGAAAGCCGCACTATCAGCCAGGCCTACGATCCGGAAAAAGAAATGTTTCTGCCGGATCGCTTTATCCGCGGTGAATGCCCGAAATGCGGCGCGGCCGATCAATATGGCGACAACTGCGAAGCTTGCGGCGCGACCTATGACCCCACCGAATTAAAAAACCCGGTATCAGCGGTTTCCGGTGCAACGCCCATTACCAAAGACTCTGAACATTACTTTTTTAAACTGGGTAATTTTGAGCCCCTGCTGCGAGAATGGACGCAAGGTGATCATCTGCAATCTGAAGTGGGTCGTAAACTCGGCGAATGGTTTGAAGCAGGTCTACAGGATTGGGATATTTCCCGCGATTCGCCCTATTTTGGCTTTGAAATCCCCGATGCGCCGGGCAAATTCTTTTATGTCTGGATGGATGCACCGATTGGTTATCTCGCCAGTTTTAAAAATTACTGTGAGCGCAGCGGCGTCGATTTTGATGAATTTATGCGCGCCGACAGTACCACTGAAATGGTGCATTTTATCGGCAAGGACATTATCTATTTTCATGCCCTGTTCTGGCCGGCAATGCTCAAAGGTGCCGGCATGCGTTTGCCAAACCGCATTTACGCGCACGGTTTTTTAACCGTTGATGGCAAAAAGATGTCCAAATCACGTGGCACCTTTATCAAAGCGCGTACTTATTTAAATCATTTAAATCCGGAATATCTGCGTTATTACTTTGCTGCCAAATTGAGCAGTGGTATCGAAGATATCGATCTGAGCCTTGCTGACTTCCAGAGCCGGATCAATTCCGATCTGGTCGGCAAAGTCGTCAATATCGCCAGCCGTTGTGCCGGCTTTATCCATAAACGTTTTGACGGCAAACTGACCGATAAATTAGCGGATCCCGCCTTGTTTGACAGCTTTACCCAACAGGCTGAAAGCATTGCCAGACGTTATGATAATCGTGAATTTGGTCAGGCCATGCGTGAAATCATGGCGCTGGCAGACAAAGCCAATCAATACATTGATGAACAAAAACCGTGGGTATTGGCCAAAGAAGAAGGTAAAGACGCCGAAGTGCAGGCGGTATGCAGCATGGGCATCAACTTGTTTAAAGTGTTGATCGCTTATCTAAAACCGGTATTACCGCGCACTGCTGAACAGGCCGAAGCCTTTTTAAACATACCGCCGCTGGATTGGGCTGCCAGCCAAAAACCGTTGCTCAGCCATCAAATCAATGCCTTTAAACCGTTGATGACCCGCGTTGAGCAAGACAAAATCGACGCTATTCTGACTGAATCAAGAGAAACCATGCAGGCTGGACAGAAACCCACTGCCACTGAAGCGGCGGCAACCGATTTAGATCCCATTGCTGATGAAATTCAGTTTGAAGACTTTGCCAAAATTGATTTACGCATCGCCAAAATCATCAATGCCGAGCATGTTGAAGGCGCTGACAAGTTATTGAAGCTGACACTGGATATCGGTTTGGCCGAAAAACAAGTGTTTGCTGGCATTAAGAGTGCCTACCAACCTGATGATTTAATTGGCAAACTGACCGTCATGGTCGCCAATTTGGCACCGCGGAAAATGCGCTTTGGTGTGTCTGAGGGGATGGTTCTGGCAGCTGGTCCGGGAGGTAAAGATATTTACGTTCTGAACCCGGATGAGGGGGCCAAGCCCGGGATGCGGGTTAAATAAAGCTGAAAAGCCCCGTTTTCGGGGCTTTTTATTAATTTAAATTTACTTATTTGTTGTGACCCGGTGCATTTTCGCTATTGCCTGGTCCGGAAGGATCATGACCCGGTGGCACTGGTTTATAAATCTTGTGACAGGCACTAAGACTAACGACCATCACCATGGCCAACAAAATCATCAACTGCCGCATGCAATGCGCATCCTTTTTTAATGGTAAGAGTATCTTCTTGTTGCCGGATAACATTAACAACAATAACTTTGGATTGTAAACATATTGGTGCAATGCCGGAGTGTAAAGCCAATTTATTGTTTATGGCTTTTCCAGGTGCCGCCATATTGGTATTCAGGATTGTCTTGCTTAATGACAGGCAGGCACTTTGGACAAACAAACTGCCAGTCTTCATTTAAAGCCGCTTTCACGCGGTATAAAACCGGCTGGCTTTGGCCGCATTGCTGACAGTTTTTACAACGAATCCGCATCTTTCAGACATAAAAAAGCCCCGCTGAAGCGAGGCTTTTTTTATTGAATCTACACGTATTAACGGTTGCAAATATACATTGTTACTTCGAAACCGAAACGCATGTCTGAATATTCTGGTTTAGTCCACATAATCATTCTCCTTAAATTTAAGCACTACAGATTGGGCAAGTACATTGCATTGGGT
>JAWWAG010000159.1:0-3850 GCA_033721795.1 Methylophaga sp.
AGTTTAAAATGCCGACGAGACAGCCAAATCAGTAACAAGACCGGGACGCCCAGCAACGCTGTTATCAGGAAAAACTGCTGATAGCCCATCGACTCGACCATAGTGCCGGAATAGCCACCGAGAATTTTTGGCAACAAAGTCATCAGCGAACTGAAAATCGCATACTGCACCGCAGTAAATGAAATATTGGTCAGACTCGACAGAAAGGCGATAAATGCTGCACTGGCCAGGCCGGCCGATAAGTTGTCGGCCGAAATCACGATATACAGCATGGTCAGGTCATTCCCCATAGAAGCCAGCATCATAAACAATAGATTGGTCAGCGCCGACAATACCGCGCCCAAGAACAAAATCCGCATGACACCATAACGCATTGCCAATATGCCACCGACAAAGCCGCCAAATATGGTCATAAACAGGCCAAAGGTTTTCACCACCGTGGCAATTTCCGGTTTGGTAAAGCCCATATCCTGATAAAACACATTGGCAATCACGCCCAGCACAATATCGGAAATCCGATACAAACCAACCAACGCCAGCAATAGCAAGGCAGCCGACAAACCATAACGCCGGAAGAAATCGGCAACCGGTTCAACATAACTGCGTTTTAAAATCGTTCGCTGTACCAAGCCTAATGCAATTAAACCACGGCCAATCGACACTGCAACGACTGTCGCCAGCAATAACCGCATTAATTCGATAGATACCGTTGTAAGCGGGCTGTTCATAAGAATAGGTAGTAACTGTCCATGCATCACAGCCGCCCACTCACGGGTCAGATAAAAACAGCCGATAAAGCCAGTCATCGCCAGTGCAAATGCCAGTAAAAGACCCAGATAATCTTGTCTGCTTTCAATAACTTTTAACGGGTTAACATCCGGCTCACGGCACACTAACGTCGTCACCACACCAATCAGCATCAGCGAGGCCATCACAAAATAACTATGTCGCCAGGCCAGATAATCGTAAGCAAAAATTTCAGAGCCAAAATAACTGGCTAAATACAATGCACCCGCACCGGACATCAGCATACCGATCCGGTATCCGGCGATATAACTGGCTGACATTAGTGCCTGTAAACTCGGCTCAGCCGATTCAATCCGGTAGGCATCAATCACTACATCCTGCGTCGCTGCAGAGAAGCCCAGTAATACTGCCGCAACCGCCATCAAAGTCAGTGAATGCGTCGCCGGATCAATCATCGCCATTAATAAGATCGAGCCGATAATCATTAATTGCGATAACAATAACCAGCTGCGTCGCCGCCCCAGTAATTGATGCAGCCACGGCAACGGCAGCACGTCCAATAACGGTGCCCAAACAAACTTAAATGAATAGCCTAAAGCTGCCCAACTGAAATAAGTGACTGCGCTGCGTTCGATACCGGCTTCACGCAGCCATAAACTCAGCGACGAAAAAATCAGTAACAACGGCAAACCGGCGGCGACGCCTAAAAACAGCATGGTCAGGACTTCGCGCGTAAAAAACCCTTGCAAACTGTCCTGCCAGGAACGGATACGATCAATCAAACTGCAGTCTCAGATTAAGTTCAATCCGCTAAAGTACCATTGACGCATCCGGCAATCCACTCTGCAATCCGGCTGCTAGTTGGACACAATGATTGTCGTGCCTTTGCTGCTCGTTGATAATGCCAAATAACCCTGACCCGCATCACAAAAATGGCCAAACAACGAAAAATTATTCATGTCGATATGGACGCGTTTTATGCGTCGGTCGAGCAACGCGACTTTTCCGAACTCAAGGGCAAACCGCTGATTGTGGGCGGCCAGCCCGACAGTCGTGGCGTCGTCGCCGCCTGCAGTTATGAAGCCCGTAAATTCGGTATTCATTCGGCAATGGCTTCTTCCCGTGCCTATCGTTTATGCCCGCAAGCGATTTTTGTCCGGCCACGTTTTGAAGCCTACCGCGAAGTCTCCAACCAAATCCGGGGCATTTTCTGGCGTTATGCCTCACAAGTCGAACCGCTGTCACTTGACGAAGCCTATCTGGACGTCACCTACACCGAATCATTTAATGGCTCAGCGACGCTAATCGCCAAAGCCATCAAACGCGAAATTCTGGCCGAGACCGGACTCACCGCATCAGCCGGTGTTTCCTATAATAAGTTTCTCGCCAAAATCGCCTCCGATATGGATAAACCCGATGGCCTGTATCTGATTCGCCCGGAACAAGGTCAGGCATTTGTAAACGAACTGCCTATCGGCAAATTTCACGGTATCGGTCCAGCCACCGAAGCCAAAATGAAACACCTCGGTATTCACACCGGACATGATTTACGACAGAAGACTCTCGCCGAACTCACCGAACGCTTCGGTAAATCCGGCCAGTATTATTTCAATATCGCCCGCGCCATCGATGAACGTCCGGTGCGTAGCCAACGCACCCGAAAATCACTGGGCAAGGAAACCACTTTCGCCGAAGATATTCTCTCCGTTCCGGAACTCACCAACATCCTGCTCGGCCTTGCCGAACAAGTGATAGACAGTATCAATAAACATCAACTGCTAGCCCGGACCGTCACCGTAAAAGTGAAGTACGCTGACTTTCAGCAAGTCACGCGGGCACAAACGCTGGATCACAGCATTAGCTTTACTGATTTGAAGGAGTGGTTGCCGAAGTTGTTGGCGAGGACAGAGGCGGGTAATAAACCGGTTAGATTGGTGGGGTTAAGTTTGAGCGGGTTTGATCTGCCGGTGGCTGTTGAGAAGAGGCAGGCACAGTTGGACTTAGTGTTGAAAAATGAATTTTGAAACAATAGAAGCGCGTAGGTTGGGTTGAGCTACGAAACCCTACAATCTGGTTGATATTTTCGATCTTATCGCTGCCGCTGGGCGTTCATTTATTTTGCTTGTCCAAAATAAACGAACCAAACAAAACGACAGCCCATGCTTGCCCTGCGGGTCCCCTGTGCTTCTCGATCTGCTCGGGCATAACGGTGAACACCCTTCGGTCAAACAACCGTCATGCTGATCCGAGTAGCTCTGCGATGCTCAGCTTCGCATAAGGGCTTTAAGGAAATAGACTTCCAGACTCGCACCCAAGATCCCCTTTTGTGATGCCGATAATAATAGCTCTCTCAGGGTCAGAAATCGGAATGTCTGAGCGCAGCGAGTTTTTTCGATTTCCCTGAGATAGTCATTTTTATCGGGGAGCCGCAGGCCAGCACAAGGGGTGCCCTTTCTTTTGGTTCGTTTTCTTTGGGCAAACAAAGAAACTGAACTCGCCCTTAGGGCGAAACCCTAGCCCAAAACATCTTGACTTGTTGGGCTTAGCAAGCTCAGCCCAACCTACGAAACTATTTTAAGATTTTGATTTAAATCTATTTTTCAAGATTTTAAAACGGCTAAGCGCACATTTCACAAAATTACCGTCTTGGTGTTTAAACTGCTTCTTCAAAGCTTTTTTAACTTCCCAGGTACCTTTATAACCATTCGGGAAGACCACTAAGTCACCGGCTTTGAATGTCGTGGCTGGACCACCATCTTCAGGTCTCATCAAACACTCACCCTCTACGATATAAGCGATTTCGGTGGTCACAAAGGACCATGGAAAGACTGAGACTTCTTTTTGCCATGTTGGCCAGTGAGCAACGCCCAGTTGTTTTAAATGTGCTTCGCTGGGATTGCTGTCAACGCTGATTGCTTTCATTTTTAATCCTGATTTGAAGGTGGGGGCATGCTGTTTTGCGAGGCCTATTTTGCCTGTCTTTTAACGATAAACCGAATTTATCGGCCAGACGCCATGTTAGACCACGGGCAATTTGCCATAATGGCTGCTTTTATTGATGACTGAATTGTTTATGCAGCATGTCGGGCAACCCGCGCTGACA
>JAWWAG010000160.1:0-3843 GCA_033721795.1 Methylophaga sp.
ATCGTCGCGTTTCAGTAATTCAGTCAAAGGCGCGGTAATTTCTTCACCGAATTGGGTCACGACTGTGACCGGTGCGATATGATCTTCCTCACGTTTACCGATATCATTGATTGTTGTTCGCTCGCGGCTTTCTTCGGTGTAATTAAGCGTCAGCGGGGTGTCTTCTTCCAAACTGTCATCTGCCATCAATTTTTCAAGCGTGGTGACACGTTCTTCGAGTCTTGGCAGGGCGATGATGCTGTCAGCACGGACAAATTGATCCTGATTTTCATTGATAACAATGACTTGTTGTTGCTCTGCCGCAAGATTATCGACAAAGGCATCAGCTTCATTCTCGCGGATTTCCTGCTGATCCGGCAGATCATCATCGACCTCAATTGTTTCAAGTGGCAAATTGGGTTCAGCCAGTTCAATCGGCGGATTGACCACTTCCTGTTTAGGCAGGGTTTTGCTGTCTGTAAACAACAAATAACCAAACAACAATAAGATCGCGATGGCTAGCAACGCTGCCAGCCAAGCGGAACCGGATCGGGCAAACTGAGCCATGGTTAACGCCTCGGGTTGTGATGGGTTTGCGTTGAGAATAAGTCAGCAAGTACTGCTTTATCAAGTTGTCGCGCCCAGTCAGCTGCTTGCCAGTCAGAATCCTGTAATTGTTTAAGCAGGTTTTCGGCTTGCTGTTGGTTAAATTGTGTTTGTAATGGCAGCAGCTTGAGTAATGTATGTTGCAGTGTATTTAAATCAGCAGCGCCGGAGGTTAAAACATTGAGTACGCTGGTCAGTAAATCTCGTAGCGGTACAGCGCCAAGTAAAGCCGGGAATTGACGAATTTGTATGCCCTGCGAGGTTGGCAACAACTGTAAACCGCACGCCATTAATAAATCTTCATGCTCAACAATGGCCTGGCGTTGTTGGTCATTCACCGGAAAATCAATCGGTACCAATACCGGCCGGCCAGTAACCTGTTGCCTGATAAATGACTTTTCTAGTTGGTGTTGACGGCCGTGTTGATCGGCGCGACTGAGATCAATCAGCCAGTTTTGATTATCTTTGATGGTCAAAGCATAACGGCCAGCCAAAATCTGAATGCTGTTCTGACCGGCCGGCGTAACCGGCGCTGACAATGGCTGTGAGTGATAGCTGTTGTGCGTTTCGGCAATTTTTTGCGGCGTATTTTGTTTTTTTTCAGGCGCGACTACTGGCACAGCGGTTTTCTCTGTCAAACAATCATGGATAATCCGGGTAATCAGTCCGTGTATCAACCGCGCTTCGCGAAACCGTACCTCATGTTTGGTGGGATGTACATTGACATCGACCCGATCCAGCGGCAACGCTAAATACAAAACATAAGCCGGATGTCGTCCAGCCGGTAAGCGGTCGGCAAATGCCTGACGTACTGCATGACTTATCAGCCGATCACGAATGACCCGGCCATTGATAAAAAAATACTGAATATCATTATGAGGGCGGTGCGCGCTGGCCGGGGCTAACCAGCCGGTCAGCCGAATAAAATCAACTTGTGCTTCGACAAGAATCGCCTGACTGGCAAACCGGCTGCCGCACAATGTAGCGATGCGCTGTTGTTTGGCTTTATCGGTATCGGCAACCGGCAAAGACAACTTTTGCTGGCCGTTCAGCTGGCAATCCAATCCCAGTTCAAATCGGCTCAAAGCCAGTCTTTGTAGCGTCGTCAGGATATGTTGCTGTTCAGTACGGGCGCTGCGTAAAAAACGCCGCCGTGCCGGCAGATTAAAAAATAAATCGCGGACTTCTACGCTCGTGCCTAGTGGATGGGCCACCGGAGAAACGTGTTGCTGTTCGCCCTTTATTTGCCAGCCACAATCACTGTCAGCCTGACGCGAAGTCAGCGTCAGATTAGCAACCGAAGCAATACTTGGCAGCGCTTCACCGCGAAAACCGAGACTATCGATATGACTTAACTGTTCACTGCTGGAGAGTTTGCTGGTGGCATGGCGGCTTAATGCCAGCGGTAAATCCTCGGGGTGAATACCGCTGCCATCATCACGAATGCTTATCAGCTGACTGCCGGCACCATCAATGCGGATGACAATATTCTTTGCCCCGGCATCCAGACTGTTTTCAACCAGTTCTTTGACCACCGATGCCGGCCGTTCAATGACTTCACCGGCAGCAATTTGATTGGCCAGTTGCAGGGGCAGGGCATGGATTCGTTTGGCAGCAGTCATCTGCGTAGTTTAGCAGTTGGCTGAGGACTGATAGCGATTATGGAATGCGCAGCACTTCTCCGACACGCAAATTGCTGTCTTGCAGGTTATTACTGGATTTGAGCTCAGCCATTCTGACCTGATAACGCTGAGCAATGCCGCTCAAGGTATCGCCGCTGCTGACAATATGTTGCTGCGGCCTGGCTTGTTGCGTGATGGGATTACGCTGAAAGTATGTACGTATACCATTCATCATCGCCGCGGCCAGTTTGTACTGATGATTGGCATTGGTCAGATTCTGTTCTTCGATCGGATTGGAAATAAACGCCGTCTCAACCAACACCGATGGAATATCGGGTGATTTCAAGACAACAAATGCCGCAGATTCGACCTGTTTTTTATGAACTTTACCCACCCGTTTCAGGCCGCTCAGCACGCTGTTACCGACTTCCAGACTGGCTTCGAGACTGGCCGTTTGTGATAAATCCAATAAGACCGATGCCAATAAATCATCTTTATCTTCAAGGCTGATACCGCCGGCCAAATCGGCTGCGTTTTCACGATCGGCAAGAATCTGCGCAGCTTCACTACTGGCGCCGCGATCAGACAATACATAGACGGAAGAACCACGGGCATTACGATTGGTAAAGGCATCGGCATGGATGGAAATGAACATATCCGCACCATTAAGCTTAGCGCGCTGAATACGCTGACGTAAGGTCAGAAAAATATCTCTGTCGCGGGTCATAAAAGCCCGCATACCGGGTTCATTATTGACCAGTGTTTCAAGGCGTTTGGATATTTGCAGCACGACATCTTTTTCACGGGTGCCTCTGGGACCAATTGCGCCAGGATCCTGACCACCATGGCCGGGGTCAATCGCTATAACAATGTCCCGGCGGGGTAATACCGGCGAATTTTTAGTAGTCTGCGCCGCGACCGGTATCGGGGCTTGTGTTACCTTTTCGGTGGTTATTTTTTCAGACGCCGTGCTTTCAGCTGCTTCAGTGTCATCAGATTTATTAATGGCTAACTGTGTTTTCTTATTGGCTAAATCAATGACCAGCCGGTGCGGGTATCCACCTTTTGGTAACAGTTTGCGGATATCAAATTCTTGTTCATTGTGCAGATCCAGCACCAGACGCAACGTCGTCGGATTTAGCTGGCCCTGGCGAATATTCTTAACGGACGTGTTTTCCAGCGCGGGTAATTTGAGTTTTTTATTGGTATTGCCACCGCTGATATCAATAACCAATCGGGGTGGGTTTTGCAGCGTAAATGTTTTGTAGCTGACCGATTCATCCAGATCAAATACCAATCGGGTCAGCTGTTCATTTTGTGCCACGCGGATCTGTTCTACCGTCGCCGAGTGGGCCGACAATGTCAGGGTGAACATCATTAATGCTAACAGCAGATAACGCATTTTCAGTTTCCGCTTTTCATATCGAGGTCTAATTGTGAAATTGCTACGCAAAAAAATCAAGCTTTTTGTTTATATTTAAACAAGATAGCGTCGAAAGCTTAACTATTTGTGAAGTTTATCGCAGATTTTTTGTCCGGCAGGACTGTGTGCAGCCACTTGCACATTGCGGCCTTCTGCCTGATAGGCCAGATCAACCGTTAAATCTGGCTTTGGCAACAAATCACCGCCTTGTTC
>JAWWAG010000161.1:0-3677 GCA_033721795.1 Methylophaga sp.
TCTTCATCGAGTTCTAAGCAGCCCAAAGCCTGCGCCGAGTCAGTATCTCTGACCAATAAAGCGCGCAGGAGTTGTGTTGGCAGAATATCGAGTGGCATCACGTATTCAAAGACACCAACCGGCACCATGGCGCGCGGACTGCCGTTTTGTGAGGTGGTCAGGGCCAGATTTTTCTTGCCAAGAATTTTTGAGAAAAACACATTTAATGCTGAGAATTTATCTTTACCACCCGGCCGGATCCAGCCCAGTAATTCGCGTTGGTTGCCTTCGGCAAGGACAGATACCTGCGTATGAAACCGGCCCAGATAGGCTGCCCAGTTATTGGCAGTGTGGCCATGTAGCACCGAACCAGAAATCACCCGCGATTGCACATTTTGTACTTCACCGCGCACCAGATCCTCAGTGTTGGCGCCCAGTCGTGTCCGAACCAGACGCGGTTTATTGACCAGTGGCCCAGCCAGCGCCACGATGCGCTCTACCCAGTATTGACCGCTGGTAAACAGTTTGCCGATAGCTATGACGTCCTGATAGTTGATATGCCAGACGGTTTTCTTAACACTAACCGGATCAATAAAATGAATGTGTGTACCAACCAGACCGCTGGGATGCGGGCCAGAAAAAGTGTAGGTATCAAGATTGGCTAAATCGGGTGTGGGTAATGCAGTTTGCGGAGCCTGACATAAATTAATTTTGCCAGTGGTCAGCCGGCTGAGTACGGTGAGACCGTTTTTAAAGTCTTCGGCGTAGGCGTTGATGATGACTGCCGGATCGGCGGCCAGCGGACTGCTATCCATTGCCGTAACAAAAATGGAATGTGCTTCACTGCCCGGTGCCGGTGTTTTACTGTAGGGTCGGGTGCGCAGTGCCAACCATAAACCTGATTCAATTAATTGCTGCTCTACACTTTGACGATCCAGTTTGGCAAGCTCGACAACCTTATGGGATTTAAAGCTGACGGCGTCATTACCATCTAGCTCAATGACAACCGATTGCAGCGCTCGTTTTGCACCACGATTGATTGCTTTAACGACCCCTGCACCGGGTGAAGTAAACAAAACGCCAGGATTTTTTTTATCTTCAAACAGTGGCTGACCGAGTTTAACCCGATCACCTTCATCAACCAGCATAGTGGGTCGCATACCCACATATTCATTACCGAGAACGGCGACAGACTGCACCGGATTGCCATCCATGATGGTTTGTTCGGGTGCGCCGGCTATGGGCAATGTCAGCCCTTTCTTGATTGAGAAATGCATATCCCACCTGGTCAGCGATGGCATGACAGCCATCCACAATGCTTGTTGTTTAATTAGCCCTGAATTATAGCTGTTTTAACAGAGTGTTGGGAAGCGCACAATGCAGATCTAATGCGGGTTTTCAGCCGGTCTATTAATGTATTCTGGATGCTGCTTTAGCCACAGGTAACCGATAACAAAGGCGATTAGTGCGACGACAGCCGCGAGCAAAAAAGTTGCCGAAGGACCGGGTTGTAACCACAAATAACCACTGAGCAGACTGCCAGCGGCGCCGCCGGCGCCAAAACTGACACTGCTGTATAAAGCCTGACCCCGGCCCTGATTGCGGCCGGTAAAATGTTGATGTACCCAGGAGATGGCTGAGGCATGAAACATACCATAGCTCGCGGCATGCAGACTTTGCGCGGCAATCAGCATGGACAGATTGTCGGGATACAGAGCTATCAATGACCAGCGCAACGCACTGAGCAGACAACTGGTCAGTAACACCATGCGGATACCAAATTTGGGTAGCCAGCGATGCATCAGCAAAAATACGCCGATTTCTGCGACAACGCCCAATGCCCATAAGATACCTATTAAACTGCGACCATAGCCATGCAGTTCCAGGTAAATACTGTAAAACGTGTAATAAGGCCCATGCGCCAGCAGCATCAGAAAACAAATGGCCAAAAAAGCCAGAACCGAAGGTTGTTTTAAAACGGTCTTCAACGCGACATGCTCGATGCTTAAATGCCGGCTTGCCGACTCCGGTACGCTAAGACTAACCAACCAAATCCCGGTAGTGCTGAACAGTAAGGCGTAAGGCACAATGCCGGCATCAAATTTTTCAGTCAGCCAACCAAGCAGCAACACAATGACAATAAAACCGACCGACCCCCAAAGTCGTACTTTGCTGTAGTGGTCGCTGTGTTCCCCGAGATGTTGTAGGGTGGTGACTTCAAACTGTGGCAGCGTGGCATTCCAGAAAAAACTGAAAGTCATCAGCACCAGTGCCATCCAGACAAAACTCTGATTGATGAAAATAGCACTAAACGCCAGCACACCGATAAAACTGGCGAGACGAACTATTTTCATCCGCTGGCCCTGATGATCGGCGATCCAGCCCCAGACATTGGGTGCAATAATTCGGCTCGCCAGCAGAATGGCGGTCAGTTCACCGATTTGCCGGGCAGAAAAACCTTCCCATTGCAGGTAGAGCCCGAAATAGGGCACCAGTACGCCGAGCGTTGCGAAGTAAAAAAAATAAAAGCCTGACAGTCGCCAGTAGGGGACTTGCAAAAGTGGCATCAGATCCTAGGCTTGCGCTGGGATAATCGGCGTATCGGTCATTACATCTGCATTCTGGCCACGGTGGCGCAACATATGATCCATTAAAACCAGTGCCAGCATTGCCTCCGCGATTGGCGTTGCCCGAATGCCGACGCAAGGATCATGGCGACCATGAGTGACCACCTCAATTGGATCGCCATTGACATCAATACTACGGCCGGGAATACGCAGGCTGGAAGTGGGTTTTAGGGCCATGCTGACCAGAATATCCTGGCCACTGGAAATACCGCCCAGCGTTCCACCGGCATTATTGCTAAGGAATCCTGCCGGTGTTATTTCATCACGATGTTCAGTACCTTTTTGGGTGACCGATTCAAAACCAGCGCCAATTTCTACACCTTTAACTGCATTAATGCTCATCATGGCATGAGCAATATCAGCATCAAGACGATCAAAAATAGGCTCCCCCAGGCCGGGTGGTACATGACGGGCAATAACATTGATCCGCGCGCCAATAGAGTTGCCTTCTTTGCGCAGTGCGTCCATATAATCTTCAAGCTGCTTTTCAATGGCAGGATCGGGATTAAAAAACAGGCTGTTATCCAGATGTGAGAAGTCCAGTGTTTCAGCTTTGATTGGACCGAGTTGCGCCATATAGCCCTGAATTTCAATGCCATAGCGTTCGCGCAGATATTTTTTGGCAATGCCACCGGCAGCAACCCGCATTGCTGTTTCCCGTGCCGATGATCGGCCACCACCACGGTAATCGCGAAAACCAAATTTATGATGATAGGCGTAGTCAGCATGTGCCGGCCGGAATTGTTGAGCAATATTGCCGTAATCTTTGGAGCGCTGATCGACGTTTTCGATCAGTAAACCAATCGGTGTGCCAGTGGTTTTGCCCTCAAAAACGCCGGACAGAATTTTTACTTGATCGGGTTCACGGCGCTGCGTTTCATGACGGCTTTTTCCGGGACGACGGCGATCCAGATCGCCTTGTAAATCAGCTTCAGACAATGTCATGCCCGGCGGGCAGCCATCGACAATACAGCCTATTGCAGGGCCGTGACTTTCACCGAAAGTGGTGACGGTGAAGAGTTTTCCGAAGCTGTTGCCTGACATAAAAAATTCCGGTCAATAATTAAACAA
>JAWWAG010000162.1:0-3661 GCA_033721795.1 Methylophaga sp.
ATCAACAACTTGGCCATGGTGTGCAATTTATCCATGTTTTCCGTCAGGATATTTTTAGCACGGTCATAGTTACGCGTAATCAATGCCCGGACATCTTCATCAATCTGCTTAGCAGTTAAATCAGATACGGCTTTGTGCTGCGTCACGCTCCGGCCGAGAAAGACTTCACCTTCGTCTTCACCATAAGACAGCGGTCCCATATTGTCAGACAAGCCCCATTTGGTGACCATGTTGTGAGCCAGTTCTGTGGCACGCTGAATATCATTTGAGGCACCCGTCGTGACGGCTTCAGCGCCGAAAATCATTTCTTCGGCAAGACGGCCACCATACAAACTGGAAATCTGGCTTTCCAACTGTTGTTTTGTGTAACTATATCTATCTTCGACGGGCAGGAACATAGTGACACCCAGCGCACGACCACGTGGAATGATGCTGACTTTATAGACAGGATCATGGCCCGGCACACTCCGGCCAACAATGGCATGTCCGGCTTCATGATAAGCCGTCAATTCTTTTTCTTTGTCACTCATGACCATTGAGCGACGTTCCGCACCCATCATGATTTTATCTTTGGCTAATTCGAGATCTTCCATTGCCACCAATCTTTTATTAGATCGGGCAGCAAATAAAGCAGCTTCGTTCACCAGATTAGCCAGATCGGCACCCGAAAATCCCGGTGTACCGCGAGCAATGACATTCGGTTGCACATCATCATCAGCGGGTACTTTGCTCAGATGCACTTTGAGGATTTGTTCACGACCTCGTATATCAGGCAATGGCACCACTACCTGACGGTCAAAACGACCGGGACGCAGCAACGCCGGATCCAACACATCCGGACGGTTGGTCGCAGCAATGATAATAACGCCTTCATTACCTTCGAAGCCGTCCATTTCGACCAGTAATTGGTTAAGGGTTTGTTCGCGTTCATCGTTACCACCGCCCAGACCGGCGCCACGATGACGACCCACGGCATCAATCTCATCGATAAAGATAATACAGGGCGCATGTTTTTTGGCTTGTTCAAACATGTCGCGCACCCGCGAAGCACCGACACCGACAAACATTTCGACGAAATCCGAACCGGAAATTGTGAAAAACGGCACTTTAGCTTCACCGGCAATTGCTTTGGCCAGCAAGGTTTTACCGGTACCCGGTGAACCGACCATCAAAATACCGCGCGGAATACGCCCCCCCAGTTTCTGGAATTTGCCCGGATCACGGAGGAAGTCAACCAATTCATGGACTTCTTCTTTGGCTTCTTCAACACCGGCAACATCTTTGAATGTCACTTTGACCTGATCTTCATTCAGCATACGAGCTTTGCTTTTACCGAATGACATCGGGTTTTTGCCGCCGCCACCCTGCATTTGTCGCATAAAGAAAATCCAGACCGCGATCAATAGCAACATTGGAAACCAAGAGATAAAGATCTGCATCAGCAGACTGGTTTTTTCAGCAGGCTCGGCTTGAATGGCAACACCGTTATCCAACAAATCACCGATTAAACCTGGATCATATTCAGGGCTGTAGGTGGTAAATTTGCTTCCATCACTGAGCTCACCGGTGATAGTACGGCCCTGTATTTCAACGTTGCTGACAGCGCCTTGTTTAACGCTGCTGATAAAGGTCGAATAATCCATCTCGCTTTGTTTGGACTGCTGCGGGCCAAAATTATTAAACACCGACATCAGCACCATGGCGATGACAACCCATAAAACAATATTTTTCATCATGTCACTCAATGTTTTTACCTCTAGCCCTGTTGGTTGACGGTATTACTTTCGGCCCCGGCCAAGTAAATATACTTCTCGGCTGCGCGCCCGTGATGCTTCTGGTTTACGGGTTATAACCTTGTTGAATTGCGCCCGCATTGATTTCAAAAAGGGCTCAAATCCCTCACCCTGAAAAACTTTGACCAGAAAATCACCGCGTTTACTTAAGTGCTGACTGGCAAAATCCAATGCCAATTCGACCAGATACATACTACCCGGCTGATCGATGGCGTCCACCCCAGTTATATTGGGGGCCATATCTGATAATACAAGATCAATTTCCCGACCGGCGACAATGCTTTCTAATTGTTCAAGCACATCGGCTTCGCGAAAATCACCTTCAATAAAATGCACCCCGGTCAGCGGCGTCATCGGCAAAATATCCAGAGCAATCACCGTGCCTTTTTCGCCAACTTTATGCCATGCATAATCTGACCATCCACCAGGCGCAGCACCCAAATCCACCACCGTCATCCCAGGTCGGATTAATTTGTCTTTCAGATCAATTTCTTCGAGCTTGAATGTTGCGCGTGAGCGATAACCTTTCTGCTGGGCTTTTTTGACAAACGGATCGTCAAAATGCTCCTTCAGCCAACTTTGGCTGGATTTACTTTTCGCCATGAGACCAGTTTGCTGCGGCTTTTTTATCCGCAGTCAGCACCATAATCAGGCCCAGTACGCTAAGCATCAGGTAAAGATTTTCACTGAGTCGGTGTAAATCATCAAAACGGCCATTCAATATCGCATCAGCGCGCCAGTCAGTAATGGCTTTTATCGCTGCTATTTCCGGGTGGATATAGACCGAAAATACCAGCGTCAATGCCAGCATTAACAGCAATAACCAAAACCGCCAGGAACGAGTAATACGCAGCCGCTCCATAAATAATTTTCCGAGCAGCAACATGGTGCCGCTGACCAGACCAATAATATTTACTGCGTAAAATAAAGTACCGGCATATTCAGCAGCAACTTGCGTCTCTATTGTTGCAAACGCCAGCGGTACCGCCAGGTAACCGATGGCCCACAGACTACCCACCCATAAGGTTAGCAATAGGCGTTCACCGGCAAAATCAGCGTATTGCAAAAGCTTCAGCTCTCGTAATGAATCGCAACAATTTCATACTCGATAGCGCCACCCGGCGCTTGCACAGTGGCAATATCGTCAATTTCTTTGCCAATTAATGCCCGGGCAATGGGTGATGAAATCGAAATACGATTTTGCTTAATATCTGATTCATAATCTCCCACAATCTGATAGCTGACCTTTGCATCAGTATCAATATTCAAAAGTTCAACGGTGACGCCAAACACCACCCGGCCATCTTTCGGCAAACTTGCAGGGTCAATGACATGCGAATCACCCAATGTTGATTCAAGCTCCTGAATACGGCCTTCAATAAAGCTTTGTTGTTCACGGGCAGCATGGTATTCAGCATTTTCTTTCAAATCACCATGGGCACGGGCTTCAGAAATGGCTTCAACCACTGCCGGCCGTTTGACCGTTTTTAATTCATGCAATTCGGCTTTAAGTGCTTCGGCACCACGTAAAGTAATTGGCACAGCCATTACGCTAATTCTCCGTGTAAAGTCTGCAAACGATTCACTGACACACTGTCTTCGCAGTTAAGCGCCAGAATGGTGGCACGCGCTGCGGCCAGTGTCGTGGTGTAATTGACCTGATGTTGCAAAGCAGCCCGACGGATTTCCCGCGAATCCGCCACCGCCTGACGACCTTCAGTCGTATTTACAATCAGTGAAATTTCATCGTTTTTGATCATATCAACAATGTGTGGCTGACCTTCTGCCACTTTTTTGACACGTTCGCAGGGCACACCAGCCTCTGTCAAGGTCTGCGCGGTACCCCGGGTGGCCAACAATTCAAAACC
>JAWWAG010000163.1:0-3649 GCA_033721795.1 Methylophaga sp.
CCATTGCGTTTGAAATGCTGGATCGGTCGCCAGTGGTGCCAGTTTTTTCAATTCCGATAAATCGGTGATCCAATCCTCACCGATTTTGGCTGAAATCAGTTCGCTAAGTGCCGGATTACACCAGGCCATCCAGCGGCGCTGGGTAACACCATTGGTTTTGTTATTGAATTTATGTGGCCACAACGCAAAGAAGTCTTTAAATAGGCCTTTTTTCAAAAGTTCGGAATGCAACGCGGCGACACCATTGACCGAAAAACTGCCCACGATGGCCAAGTGCGCCATACGCACTTGTTGTTGTGGGCCTTCTTCAATAATAGACATCCGACCCAGACGTTCCCGATCGCCGGGCCAGTGACTGGCGACTTCGCGTAAAAAACGGGCGTTGATTTCGTAAATAATTTCTAAAATACGGGGTAACAGGCGACCGAATAAATTCACCGGCCAGCGCTCGAGTGCTTCGGGCAACAGTGTATGGTTAGTGTAGGCCATGGTCTTGCTGGTTATGTCCCAGGCGGCTTCCCAACTCAGGCCATGTTCGTCAATCAAAAGTCGCATTAATTCTGCTACAGCAACGGTCGGATGAGTATCGTTCAACTGAAAACAGTTTTTATCGGCAAAATGGGTAAAGTCATCGCCGTGATTGCTTACCCAGTAATCGAGAATATCCTGCAGACTGGCAGAAGCCAGAAAATATTGCTGGCGCAGCCGCAATTCTTTACCATTTTCGCTGGCATCATTCGGGTATAACACCATGCTGATATTTTCTGCCTCATTTTTGGCAGCCACGGCGTCGGTATAGGATCCGGCATTAAAATCTTCAAGATTAAACTCATCGGTCGCAGCGGCTTTCCACAAGCGCAGTTTGTTGACGGTACCATTGCGATAGCCCGGGATTGGCAAGTCATATGGGACGGCCAATACATCATTGGTATTAACCCACTGCACTTCCATCCAGCCGCTGGCATTACGATGGAACTCGGTATGACCACCAAACTTCACCCGTTGCGTAAATTCGGGCCGTTCTAATTCCCATGGGTTGCCGTCACGCAGCCAGTGATCGGGCATTTCCTGCTGATAACCATTCTCGATGCGTTGCTGAAACATACCGTATTCATAACGCAGGCCGTAGCCTGTGACCGGAAGTTGCAATGTGGCACAGCTATCAATAAAACAGGCGGCCAAGCGACCCAGACCACCGTTACCCAAACCGGCGTCATGTTCCATTTCGGCCAATTCTTCAAAATTCAGACCCAGATCAACCAGCGCCTTTTTCAGTTCGTCCTCAATGCCCAGATTCAACGCGGCATTACCCATTGCCCGGCCCATCAAAAACTCCATCGACAGATAATAGGCCTGTTTGCAATGGCTTTCGGCGTAGGTATGTTTGGTGTGTTTCATCCGTTCAAACAGCCGATCCCGCAGAGTCAACGCCAGTGCAGAGTAGAGATAATGGCCTGAAGCGCAGCCTTTATCCTGTGCCAGGTGAATGCCGTAGTAACGTTTAATGTCTTCAGCCAGGGCATCGATATTCATCTCAAGCGTTGGTGCCTCGTACAGCGCGGCAGCAGGTGTCGCGGTCGAAGTGTAGCGTGGGGTCATAAATGATCCTTAAATGGCGTAATACTGGATTTTCAGGGTTTTGGTGACGAGCTATAAAGCTATCACGGTTTGGCATCGTTACCAGTGGCAGATTATCTTGTGGCTTTGCCAAGTCAAATCGATTATAGCATCCTGATTCAGGGTATATGCTGTCAAGTCATAGCAGTTAGGGCGCAGGGGCTTTAAGCGATATAGCATGGCTAATGATCTCTGCCGAACCATTCCGGCCAGAACATTTCATGGAAATCAGAACAAATAAAAACTGCTTTCGTGAATTGAATTAAGGTTTGTCATTCAGGAGGCTGTGATGTCAATGGACGAATTGACTGCAAACCAGTCATCGAGTTTGGCGATGGCTTCGTCACGACCGCTTTTATTCAACGATGAAAATAATTGCACCGTGGCGTCACTGCCTGTTTTTTTCAGATTGCTGCGCACTTGTTGCAAAGTACTGCCAGCGGCACTTTTGCTGAGTTTGTCGGCTTTGGTCAGCAAAATATGTACTGGCAATTCTGCCCCTTGTGCCCATTGCAGCATCTGCAGATCAAATTCTTTTAACGGATGGCGACAATCCATCATCAGCATCAGGCCTTGCAGGCTCTGACGGGTTTCCAGATACTTTCCCAATGTTTCCTGCCAGCGCAGTTTGGTTTTTTCAGGCACTTTGGCGTAGCCATAACCCGGTAAATCGACCAATGACCTCTGTTCATCGAAGGTGAAAAAATTGATCATCTGCGTGCGGCCCGGGGTTTTACTGGTGCGGGCAAGAGCACTAATTTGAGTAATGGTGTTGATAGCACTCGACTTACCGGCATTGGACCGGCCAGCAAAAGCGACCTCAATACCCTCGTCAGCAGGTAATTGCGATAATTGGGTGGCGCTGCCGGTATATTGGGCACGGCGATAGAGCTCAGACATGGAACCTTTCCAGGTGCAAAAATATCTCAATAAGCGTACCATATTGCGAGTTTTTGTATCTGAAAGTAAGCATCTAGGAATCACCATGAAAAATGTGCTTTTGGCAGTGGTCGCGGGCCTGACGCTGAGCTACACATCGCTGGTCGCTGCCGCTGGTGACGTGTCTGCGGGAAAAGAAAAATCGGCAGTTTGTATTGCCTGTCATGCTGCTGATGGCAATAGCCTTGCGCCTGACTTTCCTAAAATTGCCGGACAACATGCCAGTTACATAGTGAAACAGTTGGCTGAGTTTAAGAGTGGTAAACGTGAAAATGCCATTATGTACCCGATTGCCCAGGGATTAAGCGAGCAGGACATGCTGGATTTGGCTGCCTATTTCGCTTCGCAGGAAATTGCACCCGGCGCAGTATCAGATGAATATCTTGAAGCAGGACGTAAGCTGTATCGTGGTGGTAATGCCGAAAGTGGTGTTCCAGCCTGTATGGCTTGCCATGGTCCTAACGGTAAAGGTATTCCGTCAGCAAAATGGCCAATGCTGTCTTCCCAATACAGCAAATACATCGAAAGTCAGTTATATAAGTTTGCCAATGGCGAACGCGCCAATGATCCGAATGGCATGATGCGCGATATTGCCAAGAAAATGACTGATGAAGAAATCAAAGCCGTTTCGGCCTACGTTTCCGGTTTGCACTAATCTGCATTTTGCAGCTGCTTAGCTGCCTTCGCCGGCAACTTAATGTAAGTTGCCGGCTCTAACATGACGTCTATGTCTGACCAAGCACATACCCGTTTGCACAAGCTGGCTTTCCGGCGGCGATTGGTGCATTTTCTCGGCTCAATGGAGCTGGCCATCACGCTATTGCTGACACTGGCGATTGCTTCAGTAATCGGCACAGTACTTCAGCAAAACCAGCCATATACCGATTATGTGATCAAATTTGGCCCATTTTGGTTTGAAGTATTTGAAAAGCTGGGTTTGTATGATGTTTATAGTGCGGTCTGGTTTTTAGCAATTCTGGCGTTACTGGTAGTGTCTACCACTGTTTGTGTGGTGCGTAATGCTCCGGCGATGGTCAGAGATATTTGGCAGCTACGCACTCAGGTGCAGAAAAAATCGCTGAGATTGATGCAG
>JAWWAG010000164.1:0-3635 GCA_033721795.1 Methylophaga sp.
CTCAACCTCGGTAACAAATCCCTCTTCAGCGTTACATTCGACATTGTAAGTGTTGCCATCGGCCGTCGCTTCAATATCAAACTCATAAGTTGGATCGTCACCTTCCATCTTCATTTCCAGTTTGCGTGCATTACCCGGGATGGTATCCAAGGCAGCATCCAGACAGGCTTCCATAGGGACCAGATCCCAACCACGAATGTCATCCAGATCATAATTATCTTCAGCAAAAGCGGTTGCTGTGACTGACATAAATGCTGCCAGCGGCAATAATTTAAAAGTTTTTAACATGATTTGTGCTCCAAAGTGTGACGGTTTAAAGGTTCATTCTCTACCCGCAAGAGCAATGTAAAAAATTCTTATTATTCGAATGTTACGTAAACGTAATTACAGCGCAACTAAAGTGATTTTAATGTGAAAGCCCGCTAATTAAAATTTCGCGGGCTTTCAGGGGGGGTCAAGCAACTTCTACATTAATCCGTTTAGGCTGGGTTTGCGGTATTTTTGGGATCACTAATTCCAGCACGCCATCACGGGTAGTCGCTTTGATATTCTCAATATCAGCAGTTTCCGGCAGTGTAAAACGTCGCATAAAGGTACCGGTAAACCGTTCAATGCGTTTGAAGTTATCTTTTTCTGTTTCGGTCTTATCATTTCGCTGACCTTTGATGGTCAGTACACCACTTTCTGCAGTTACTTCAATATCTTCAGATTTGACGCCCGGCAAATCAGCATGAATTTGAAATGCCTCTGTTGTTTCGGCAATATCTACCGCAGGCGTCCATTCCTCGCTGCCAAAATTGGATTCTACAGCTGGCGGGTTAAAAACGGATGCCATTTCCCGTTGTAACTGATCAATAAGACTCACCGGTCTGTATCGTTGAATAGCCATAAACACCTCCACAATGTATTCATATCATGAAGACGAAACTGTCTTCTGATCTAACATATAGGGATGCTGTATTTGGCTTTCAAGACCGATAAATAAAAAATCATTTACCATGTCAATCATGACATTAGAAATTAATTATCATGTAAATACTATGGTTTGATTATACCCAGTACGACGGCGATATTAGCCAAATCAGCGGTGGTATTTACGTTCAGTTTATTTTTAATAGTGGTGTTGTAGTTGGCAACCGTTTTATAACCAAGATGCAACTCGGCAGCCACTTCATGCGCAGTCATGCCACGAGCGGTACGGCAAAAAACATCAAATTCGCGTGGTGACAAAGCATCAATTACCTGCCCGTAATGCAAAGCATCTGCAGGTTGCTTGAAATCATCTAAACTCGGCAAGATTTCAGGATCAATATACCGCCGTCCCTGAACGACGGTTGAAACAGCCTCCGCCAACACTTCGGCCGCACTATTTTTAGTGACATAACCTTTCGCACCGGCCTGAATGGCTCGTTCGACATACACCGACTCATCATGAATGCTGTACACCAACACAATGGCCTGCGGATCCTGGCGTTTTAAACGGCGGATGGTTTCCAGTCCACCAATTCCCGGCATGGATAGGTCCATGACAACCACATCCGGACGGCTGCGCTCATATTCGTGGCAGACCAGCTCACCCCGGTCAACATCGACAATATTGCCGATAAACGACTGTGACGACAGCAACATGCGAAATCCGGCCCGGACGACCGCATGATCATCGACCAAAAGCACATCAATCTTCTTCTGATTCATCAGTTTTATTCTCTAAAATCGGCATCCAAGCCTGGACACATACGCCCTGTTCAGGAGCAGATTCAAAGCGAAACCGCCCGCCCATATTTTCAACACGCTCACGCATTGCTAATACCCCAAAACCACCGCCGTCAGCTTGTCCACCCTGACCGTTATCTTTAATTCGCATCACGACACGGGGTGAACTGACTTCACCCTCTTGCATGACTTTGATCCATACCTGCGTGGCATTGGCATGTCGCACCACATTAGTCAGCGACTCCTGAACAATTCTATATACGTGGATCGCCAGCTCATGTGGGACTTCATCCAACCGTTCATCGTATTGCAGATCGATCTTCAAATTCTGATAACGCCGGCGCCATTCACTTACCAAATCCGATAAAGTCGCTCCCAAACCCAAATCTGCCAAACTTAGCGGATGTAGTGTACGCATCATTGAGCGCACCACACCCGATAAATGGCTGCAAATATCAATAATCGAATCTGAAATTTCTACATGATCGGCCTTATCATTGCGGTTGGCCACGGCCATCGCTTTGATCGCCGTCAGTGACTGCCCCATCTCATCATGCAGTTCCCGTGACAATGTACGGCGCTCAGTTTCCTGAATTTGCATCGTATGTCTTGCCAGCGCCTGATTATTGTCACGGGCCAGCTTTAAGGCATCGGTCAAATTATTAACCTCACTGGCAATGACATCAAATTCGCTAATCGAAAAATTCGGCAGTTTTTTGCCATATTGCCCCGACTCCACCCGACGTAAACCCACTACGATGCTATGTACCGTGCGTAACATGGAATTAAAGACTACGTTAATAGCCAGAAAAATCACTGCCATCATTGCCACAACTGACCAGAAATAAGCCTGTGATTCGCCCCAGGCTTCGCCAATTTCATCTATCGGATCGGCGCGCACTAATACTTTTTGAGTGCGGCCATCATCCAGATTGATTTCATAATTGGCCTCTGGATAATCAGTTGTGACCGCACTGACAAACCACTTGGGGGGCGAATCCTCATCAGCAGCTGGTTTTTCCAGCCTAAACCAGTCAACGGCCTCACCATCATCATTAACAATCGAAATGTGAATATGCCGGGTTTTCTGAATAGCACTGATTTGCTTTAGCCACTGAAATTCAGACAATGGCGTTCGTGATAAATGGCTGAATCCCAAGTCAATCATTTGCAATGCCAGATTGAATGATGAATTGACCTCACGCTCAACTGCCTGTCGGGCTTGCCAGATTGTCAACAAACCACCCGCCACCAGAATCAGTAAAACGGTAACCAAAATTCTGGCGTTAATTAAGCCACGTAAACTCATAGTATGTATCTTTATGGTTTTAACAAACGTCCATAATAGCAACTACCAACCGTGGCTTTATGATTGCTACGTATAAATAGCACAACGTCGTTTTGGGTTCGCTTTTGGCGGGTACTTATATGGGTTGTTTTTTCAGATTTTCAGGACAATCAATAACATATCGATATTGTTTGCCGTAATGAATAATCACTTCTTTTTGGAGGCGTTTTAAAATTTTTACTTCAATACGAATATCACCATAACCATCATGTGATAACACATCATCCACCATCATCAACAACTTATCTGTTATGAGTTTGATTTCATTTGGTTTAACTGGCTCAGACATTTATAAAGCTCACCACTATTTTTGAATGATAATAGATGAATACGGCCATCCAAACCTATAGGAATTATTCCTAAACTCATTATTGGACGAGATTAAGATTTGTTTTTAAAAAAAAGGAATTCTTCCCATAGCACGACGAGTTGATAATTTTTATTATAAGTACACTTCTGTTCACCTAATATGAAGTTATCCAACAGCTAATGATGCCTCTCTTAAGCTGCGAATGTCCCCTATTCGCAGCTTTTTTTTGCTCATAAAAAAACCCGCTCAAGGCGGGTCTTTTTA
>JAWWAG010000165.1:0-3619 GCA_033721795.1 Methylophaga sp.
CCACCTGTTCCCATCCCGAACACAGAAGTGAAACAGCTCAGCGCCGATGATAGTGTGGGAGTTCCCATGTGAAAGTAGGACACTGCCAGGCTTTAATATAATAGAAAAGGCCACTCCATTAGGGGTGGTCTTTTTTTTGTTTTGGGGTTTAGAAAGCGTCGTCTACTTGAACGAAGTGGTCAGTTTTTTCACCTGCAAAACTGGCATACCAGTAAGGATAGCGATCCTAGATCTGTCGGTAGACAGACCGAAGTGACAGTCAATTATCATTTGGCCAGAACTTTTCAAGCCGGACAGCTTGATGAATAGCCTTTGACAAATATTGACGGGTTCTGGTGCTATTCTGACTGTTATCAGTAAGCCAGAAAGATGTTGTGGTAATAAAAATAGTGGAAAGTACTACTTCTTCTGAAGCTCTTTTCAAAAACGTCGCTTCACGGCCACAACATTCCCGCATCCACTGCACTGTCCGGCTAATACGGAGCAGGGTCGGTAGTTGTATATGCAAGTGACCCGGCTCGAGACGAACTTGTATCATTTGCAAAACGGTATTTTGGTGCGGGGCAAGACAGTCCAGCCAGTTCATTACACAATATTCAAACTGATCAGTAAAATCACGAATTCTAAAATCAGTACCCTGACAGTTCGCAAGCATATATCGGTCAGCCCGATCCCAGAGCAGATCAATAAGATCTTCTTTTTCAGTAATGTGCTGGTGCATTTCAACGAGACTGACATCCAGTTCTAAGGCGATATCGTGAAGACGCAAAGCCTCCCAATGCTGATTGGCTGCCAGTTCAAGTGCCTTATCGAGAATTGTATCCGGCGTTATTTCAATACGCTGCATCGCCTGACCTCCCAATACCAATCATCAAAAACGATATAGTCATTGTACGTTTGACTACATTTTGATGTGAAAATAGAAAAAACAAAAATCAATCCAGCATTTAGGTGGAATACGCAGCTGGTATGTTGATATGGCTTGCTGATTATTAATAAATTTGCAGGCAGTAAACAACAGTTAGTTATTTAATAACCGCTTGATAGTCCGCTGATAGACGTTTTTATCAGCGCTGAGAATAAGTATGCTGATAAGCTGCCATCTGCTGAGGCGGGGCCTGGACATTAAGGCAAAGTCTGTTTGTTTTTGTAAAAGTTTGAGCGTAGTTATACCTCCTAAAGTCATGGCCCTGACTTCCCAGCCAAGCCTGCCGGATAACGTCATACCCAGCGGATATCCCCGAGACATAAAGCTTGTTGCCCGTTGATACAGGCTGCGAATAAGCGGGGCCAGCTGCCGGGAATCTGTCTGTATCAAATCGTGTTCGGTGAGGCCGGCAGCAGCCATTTCATCCAAAGGGATATAAACCCGGTTCTGCTCTTGGAAATCCTGCTCAATATCCTGAAAGAAATTAATTAATTGCAGAGCGGTACATATTGCATCAGATTGCTCAAGTTGGTGCTGATCGGGATAACCATCAAGGTGCAGCAGTAACCGGCCTACCGGATTGGCAGAATAGCGGCAATAATCTAGTACCTCTTCAAAGCTGGCATAACGGGATTTAACAACATCCTGCCGGAATGCAATCAGCAGATCCTCGAATAGTTGCACCGGTAATGAATAGCGATGAATGGCGTCCTGCAAGGCGAGAAAAACCGGCTCACTGCCTCGGTATTGCGCCGTTTCAATATCCCGCAATAACGCGCTATAGTTATTGAGACTGGTTAGACGTTCTGCCTGAGACGCGTCACCTTCATCGGCAAAATCATCCGCGGTGCGGGCAAACGCATAAATGGCAGCTATCGGCCCGCGTAAATGTCTTGGTAATAAAACCGATGCTACCGGAAAGTTTTCATAATGAGACTTTGCCAGTTTCTGACACCAGGCATAAGCCTCATCAATATCTGGGCTAGTCTGTGTCACTGAGATTTTGCACCTGACGGGGCTGCTGTTCGACCGGTGGCAGTTCGTCGATTTCATTTTTGGCGCTGATGCCCATTTCGGTAAATTTCCGGGCACCGGGTAGCACATTACGTTCCAGTGAGCCTACGGCACTGTTGAAGTGATTAACACTCTGGCCAAGACTATTACCGAGTTTGCTTAAATGACCGCCAAAGGTTGCCAGTCGCTTATACAAAGTTTCGCCAAGTTCACGAATAATTTCGGCATTTTCTGCCAGTTTTTGCTGCTTCCAGCCATAGGAAACCGCGCGGAGCAGGGCGATAAAGTTTGTCGGCGTGGCCAGAATAATATTCTGACTCATACTGTCTTCAAGCAGCTCAGGATCCACTTCCAGCGCAGCCGACAGAAATTGCTCTCCGGGAATAAATAGCACTACAAATTCCGGTGACTTACTGTATTCCGCCCAATAGTTTTTACGTGACAATTCACGGACTCGGTTGCGGATCACCTGCGCGTGACGTTTTAATTCGGTTTTGCGCGTCACATCATCTTTGGCCTGAATAGCCGATAAATAGGCATCCAGTGGTGTTTTTGCATCAACAACAATATCGCGGTTTTCCGGCAGGTGAACAATCATATCGGGGCGTATCGAACCGGTTTCAGTATGGGTATGGGTTTGCTCATCAAAATCACAATGCGCCACCATGCCACTGATTTCGGCTAGCCGGCGCAAAGTCATTTCACCCCATTGGCCACGAACTTCGGGTCGCCGTAAAGCCTGAACCAGATTCTGAGTCTCCAGTTGCAGTTGCTGTTGGCTCAGCGTCATCTGGGCAATGGTGGCGTTGAGATTACCGTAACTTTCTTTGCGCTCTTTTTCGATTTCATGAATTTGTTTGCTGGTGTTGTGCAGGGCTTCATTAATCGGCTTCAGCAGCTGTTCAATGGCTTTTTCTTTACTACCCAGCTCTGCTTTGGCTTCACTCTGAAAGCGCTTCAGGTTCTCCTCGGCGAGGCGTAGAAAGTTGGTGTTATTGCGGCTTAGCGCTTCATTGGAAAGTTGATTAAATGTATTGGCCAGCTGATCTCTAGTGTGATCAAGAATTTCATCAAGTTCGGCTTTATGCTGCTGCTCCCAGTCCAGTTTCAGGGAGAGCTCATTAATTTGTGATTGTTGTGCATGGACTTTACCATTACGCATGACTACCCCGATAAAAATCCCGAAGGTGAGAGCGAGAAAGCCAATAATTAACAGGATTTGATGGGTTAGAATAAAGCTCAGGATTAAATCCACTGCAAAATCTCCAATGGATGATTGATAATGCAGTCTGCCTGCCACAGATCAACATTGTCATCGTGTCCGATATAGCCATAGCGGGCGATCACGGCACGCATGTTGGCATTTTTGGCCGCTTCAATATCCCGCTTTGCATCACCGATATAGACACAATCGGCCGGCGAGACTGCCAATAATTCACAGGCATGGTGAATCGGCGCCGGGTGTGGTTTGCTGTAAGCGGTGGTATCGCCACTGACAATACAAGCAGCCTGCTGGGTAAGCTGTAATTGCTGCATCAGCGGATCGGTCAGAAATGCCGGTTTGTTAGTGACCACCCCCCAGCGAATCTGATTGGCAGTAAGGCTGTCCAAGACCTTTTGCATACCGATAAATAATGCTGATTCACGCGTTAAATTGTCAGCATAAATCTGTAAAAA
>JAWWAG010000166.1:0-3609 GCA_033721795.1 Methylophaga sp.
CATAATGACTTTCCGCCGTTAATTGCGGCGTGCCCGCCTGGCTGTACCAGCGTCTGAACTGACTTAAATCCAGATCGTTGGCATCTTCAATCGCTTTAACAAAATCATCGGTGGTCACCGCCTGACCATCATGGCGGTCAAAATACAAATCGGTCCCTTTACGAAAACCATCATCGCCCGTCAGCGTTTTCAGCATACGCACTACTTCGGCACCTTTTTCGTAAATGGTGACCGTATAGAAGTTGCTGATTTCGATATAACTGTCCGGCCGTACCGGGTGCGCCATCGGGCCGGCATCTTCAGCAAACTGCATACGCCGCAACATATCGACATCGTCTATGCGCTGAACCGCCGCAGAATTTAAGTCAGCACTGAATGACTGATCGCGCATCACGGTAAAGCCTTCTTTGAGGCTTAACTGAAACCAATCCCGGCAAGTAACGCGATTACCCGACCAGTTATGAAAATACTCATGGCCGACAATGCTCTGGATAGTATAAAAATCATCATCGGTTGCCGTTTCCGGACTGGCCAGTACACAGGCCGCATTAAAAATATTCAGCCCCTTGTTTTCCATCGCGCCCATATTGAAATCATTAACGGCAACAATCATGAATACGTCCAGATCGTATTCGCGGCCATAAGTTTGTTCATCCCAGCGCATAGATTGCTTGAGCGAATTCAAAGCATGATCACATTTGTGCTTGTTTTCTGGATCAACAAAAATTTCCAGCGTAACTTCACGACCACTCATGGTCGTAAAGCTGTCCTGCTGGCAATATAAATCACCGGCGACCAAGGCAAATAAATAGGCTGGTTTCGGGTGTGGATCATGCCAGCGCACCCAATGACGGCCATCGTCAGTATCACCACTTGCTTGTTTATTACCATTGGATAACAAATTCGGCCACTGTGCTTTATCGGCCTCAATGGTCACGGTAAAAACCGCCATCACATCAGGGCGATCCGGATAATAGGTAATCCGGCGGAAACCCTCGGCCTCACATTGTGTGCAGAGAATCGCTCCGGAATGATATAACCCTTCAAGGGCAGTGTTTTGATTCGGATGAATTTCCGTGGTGATTTCTAAACTGAATGCTTCCGGCACATTCGGGATCATTAATTGACTTTCACTGCGTTGAAATTCATTGGCGGCCAACGTTTTGCCATCAAGCTTAATATCGTGAAGCTGTAATTGCTCTCCATCAAGTTTCAGCTCACCGCCCTGCCCCTCAGGATTACGACGAATTTGCAGTTTGCTGCTGACAAGGGTTTTGGCCGGGTCCAACGTAAAATGCAATGCGACAGAATCCACCAGATACGCGGGTGGTTGATAATCGGTCAGGCGAATGGTTTGCGGCACTAATGGTGCGTTCATCTATTACATATCCTCAAGCGTTTTTACAAGCCAGCATTCGTAGGCAGGCGTTTCATAGGGGTGTGCCAACAACAGTGCGGTAATAATCGTTTTTAGCTGGTCATCAGCACAAATCACTTCGACACGGTATTCACTGACTTGTTCAATCTGGCCCTGTTCACCAATAAAAGGCTGACTACCCGCTAACGGTCGGAATTGACCATTACCCAGTGTTTCCCAACTGCAGCAATCATAACCATCAAACTGACCGGCGCCGGCATCAAATACCGCTTGTTTGACACGTTCTTTATGGGTTTCAGGAACAAAAAATACCAGTTTATGCATTGTCATCACCGCCATTGCCAACGCTGGGCAACGCCATCACCGCCGATTGCCAGCACGCTGTTATCGTTGTCGTAAAAGCTCACTGCCTGAATGATAATGCCGGGACTGAGCTGATTTCGCCGGGCAACTTTCCAGCAACGTTGCTTTTCCCCATTCGGCAACTGCCATAGACAAACCCGCTCATTGCTATGGCCCGTTATCAAAAGTGTACCGTCTGCCGAGAAATTTATCGCTGTCGTGGTGTAATCAAAAATCGGAAAATCAGGCAGCGGCCATTGCAGCGGCCAGGGTGAACTACGTAAACTGGCCTGCGAATCACCTTCAGGCAAAGCCCATAAAAGCGTTTGATCACTATAACCGGCAGTCACGACAAATCGTCCCTGCGGTTCAAACGCAACCAGGTTTACCCGGTTTTTGTGACGCCAACTATGGATTTGCTCGCCCGTTTCGATATTCCACAATCGCGCCATAAAGTCATCACCGCCCGTCAGCGCCATCGTACCATCGGGTGAAATTTTCACCGAATTAACCGGCTGATTGACTTCAGAATTGATCGGACTGCCATTATGAACAAAACGTTGCTGAACACGATTTTCTGCGAGATTGAAATACACGGCGCTACGATCGGCCAGTGCCAGCAGAACAAAACGACCATCCGGCGATAAATCGACATCTTTAACCCGCATTGGCAAAGTCAGCCGATGCAGCGGTTCGCCGGTTGTGACATCCCAAATCAGAACGGTATCGTATTCAACCGTCGCCGCCCGCCCCGCATCATCCGAAAAGGCTACAGCCTGACTACCGCCGTTATCTGCAGCATTATTTTGCCATTCATATTTCAGGGTATTGCTTTTTAAATCCCAAAGCCGGGCGGCGTCACTGGTGCTGGCAGACAGCAAGTACTGGCCATCATCTGAAAAAGCAGCGGCATAACTGCCTTCACTATGCCGCCATTGAGACGACTCAGGTGGCGCTGAGTCACAGGCCGATAGCAAACATACGAGGCTGGTAACAAAAAATGTCGTTAACGCCGGTGTTTGCATATTTATACTACTCAGGATTTAGGTAAGGTCACGCCTTGCTGGCCCTGGTATTTACCACCCCGGTCGGCATAAGACGTTTCACAAACTTCATCAGATTCAAAAAACAACATTTGTGCAACGCCTTCGTTGGCATAAATCTTCGCTGGTAGTGGCGTAGTATTAGAAAACTCCAGCGTCACCTGTCCTTCCCACTCGGGTTCCAGCGGCGTGACGTTGACAATAATGCCGCAGCGGGCATAAGTCGATTTACCCAGACAAATAGTCAACACATTTCGCGGGATTTTGAAGGCTTCGACGGTACGGGCCAGCGCAAAGGAATTGGGCGGAATAATGCAGACATCGGAAGTCACATCAACAAAACTGTTGGCATCAAAATTTTTCGGATCAACAATCGCTGAGTTGATATTGGTAAAAATCTTAAACTCGGTTGAACACCGCACATCATAGCCATAGCTGGAGGTGCCATAGGAAATGATCCGGTTGCCATCACGCTCACGAATCTGACCCGGTTCGAATGGCGAAATCATGCCCTGCTTCGCCATCCGGCGGATCCACTTGTCTGACTTAATACTCATATACCGTCACAAAGCCTTACACAAAAGCGTTCATCATAGCTGTCAATCGTTCTTAATCACAATATTAGGAAACGCCGACGCGTAATCTTTACCCTGCTTAGCCAGATTGGCGGCAATACGCCGGGCAATGGTCCGGTAAGCCATGGCAATATCACCATCGGGATTTTTAATCACAGTCGGCTGGCCATTATCGGCGTCTTCGCGAATATTAATATCAAGCGGCAAGCTGCCCAGTAAATTTACGCCATATTGATCGGCCATAGACTGACCGCCACCGGTGCCAAAAATA
>JAWWAG010000167.1:0-3496 GCA_033721795.1 Methylophaga sp.
CAGAATTTGCGCCTGCACTGATACATCCAGTGCGCTGGTCGGTTCATCACAAACAATAACCTCCGGCTCGGCCGCCAGGGCTCTGGCAATACATAAGCGCTGTCGTTGACCGCCGGAAAACGCGTGCGGATATCGGTCTTTAATATCGGTACGTAGTCCCACCCGCTCCAACAAGCTGTCAATATGCTGTAAACGCTGTTTTTCCGTTAAATCATGAAACCGGGCATGCAGGCCTTCTTCGATAATATGCCGCACGGTCATGCGCGGGTTCATGGACGAATAAGGATCCTGAAAAATGATCTGCAAGGCTCCACGCATCGGCTTCAATTGTCGCTGCGATAATTTATTTAAAGTTTTACCCTGAAATCTGACACTACCGCCCGTGACTGGCAAAAGCTGCAAAATACCTTTACCGACGGTACTTTTACCGCAACCAGACTCACCCACCAAAGCCAGTGTTTCCGCTGCATGCAACGTTAAGCTCAAATCATCGACCGCTTTTACATGACCAACCGTGCGTTGCAAAATACCTTTGCGGATCGGGAAATGGATTTTCAGATTTTTGACCTGTAATGCTGTTTGGGCGGATGGCACCACTTCAGATAGTTTTGACGTTGTATGCGGCTTTGTTTGCTGCTGGCTTTGGTTGACAATATCGTCATCGTATAAATGACAGCGCACGCCCTCTTTTACATTGCCCAGCCAAGCCGGTAATTGCTCCTCGCAAACGCTCCAGGCCCGGTCACAACGATCGGCAAAACGACAGCCGGTAAAGACTTGATCCAACGAAGGTACCGTGCCTTTAATCACAGATAATCGTTGCTGGCGTTTTTGTTCGCCGGGTAACGCCGCAAAAAGTTTTTGCGTATATGGATGCCGAGGCTCAGCAAAAAACGTTTGCCGATCTGCTGTTTCAACGATTTGACCGGCATACATCACCGCCACCCGATCGGCCATTTGTGCAACCACGCCCAAATCATGACTTATCAATAAAATAGCCATATCGGTATCGCGTTGAATTTGTTTTAACAAATCCAGGATCTGTGCCTGAATGGTGACATCCAGCGCTGTGGTTGGCTCATCGGCAATCAGCAATTCCGGTTCGCCGGCCAGTGCCATCGCAATCATGACTCGTTGTTTCATGCCGCCCGAAAGCTGATGTGGATATTCTTTTAAACGCCGTTGTGGATCAGGAATGCCTACCGCGTTCAGTAACTCCAGACACCGGGCCGTAACTTGATTAGACGATAATTTAAAATGCCAGCGCAGAGACTCGCCCAATTGCTGGCCAATGCTCAGCACTGGATTCAGTGAGCTTTGCGGCTCCTGAAAAATCATCGCGATACGCCGGCCACGAACATGCTCCATTTGCGCTTCAGAAAAACGCAGCAAATCCACCTCATTCAGCAGAATCTCACCGGCAGCAATCTGACTGATCGGCTGTGGATTTAAACGCAGTAATGACAAAGCAGTCATCGATTTACCGCAACCCGATTCACCAAGCAGTGCAAAGGTCTCGCCCCGATTGATCTCAAAATCAATGCCATCAACGGCTTTAAAGGCCGTTTCACTATCACCAAACCAGGTTTTTAATCCTTTAACTTGTAACAACGGCGCGCTCATTTACTGGCCTGCATACGGGGATCAAATGCATCACGCACCACATCGGCAAATAAATTGGCTGCCAGCACCAACACAAACATGGAAATAAATGCTGCCGTCAACGACCACCAGACCACCGGATCGCGGGCCATTTCCAACCGTGCACTGTTAATCATATTGCCCCAGCTAATCATCGTTGGATCCACGCCCACACCGACATAAGAAAGTACCGCTTCTGCCAGCACCAAACCACTGAAATCCAATACCACCGTGATCAAAACGATATGCATTAAATTGGGCAAAATATGCCGGTGTAAAATCGTAAAGCCGTTGACGCCCAGCGCTCTGGCGGCCAGAACATACTCAGATTCACGCAGCTTTAATGTTTCACCCCGCAATATCCGGCATAGCCCCGTCCAGCTGGTGACGCCGAGAATCAGGCACAAAAACAGTAGCCGAATATCAGCCCGTTCAGCGGCGGTGTCGAAATTTTCCGGATGATTATTGATATAGACCTGCAACATCAGCACTGCAGCAGCGATTAGTAGCACGCCCGGGATGGAATTTAAGGTGGTGTATATATATTGAATAATATCGTCGAGCCAGCCACGAAAATAACCGGCCGCAATGCCCATTAAAATCGCTAATGGCAACATCACCAATGTTGTCAGTGTGCCAATCACCAAACCGGTGCGAATACTTTTCAGTGCCTGATACAGCACATCCTGACCCACCTTATCAGTACCCAGCACATGATAATGCTGGCTGAGATGGATCAGGTTAAAGGCCACTAACAGAATAAAAAATACGGTCAAATAAGACGTTCGGAGGGGATACTGGCTTTCTCCATGCAACCACCGCCGACAGATTTGGCGAAAAGTTTCTTCGTTACGACGGCTAAAAAATACCGCCATTACGATGAAAATAATTATTGTGCAGACAACAGCCCAGAGGCTACTGACAATTACCCGTTGCTTAATATCTGTCCATTTTTGGCTTTCATCATTTAAATGTTTACCACCGTATTTGAGCGGGGGATAACCATAGACCAGCAAGCCATCCTGTAACTGCATTTCCCTACTGAATAATCGCGTCGCAAACGGGGCTGAATAGGTTTTTTCAACCTGAACTTGTAAGGGCTTCACCAGCACATCAAACAGGCTTTGTACCTGATTAGCATAATGTACTTCGCTCTCTGCATTTTGTTGTGGTAAGGCGCTGCGAAAATGCACCGAATCGAGCAAACCAATGGCTACATAAACCAATAAAATAAGGGTTGCGATGACACCACGTTTACGGCTGAAGACTTGCTGCCAGGGTGCACGCAAATGGGGTTTTCGGCGAATATAGCCAACCCCGGCAACAATCACGGCCAACAGGCTGAAAATCAGGATGTCCGTCCACAAAAATACCGGCAAAAAAGGCATGCAAATCCTAGAGTCTGTTGAGCTTTAAGCGCCACCACAGCTGAAGACTATGTATAGATCAACAGACCGTAATTTATTTTTTCAGACGACTGATATCAACCTTCAGTTCTCGGGGAAGCGAAAAGGCAATATTTTCCAGTTCGCCGTTATCTTCTTCAACATCGTCAATACCCAACGTTTTTAAACGTTTAACGACATCTTGTACCAACATTTCAGGGGCCGAAGCACCCGCGGTTAAACCGATAATTTTGATCCCCTCTAACCATGAGGCATCAATCTCATCAGCGCTGTCGATTAAATAGGCCGGTGTGCCCAGTTTATTAGCAAGCTCTCTTAACCGGTTAGAGTTGGAGCTATTGGTCGAGCCCACCACCAATACCAAATCACAATCTGCTGCCAATCGTTTTACAGCATCCTGACGATTTTGGGTGGCATAACAAATATCATCTTTACCGGGACCAACGATA
>JAWWAG010000168.1:0-3495 GCA_033721795.1 Methylophaga sp.
AAAGAATGATAAATAGCACCACTGACGTGCGCAGCAATAAATGCCAATAATGCCCAGGCAAAGTAGGTATGTAACTCGCCCCAGAATTCATTCATTTCTTCATCAGGTGCTGCGATACGCGGGAAATCAATCAGCCACCACCACGTGGTATCCCATTTGGTATGGGCTGATGACAGGTAACCGGTCACGCAAACGCCCAGAATCAGCAGGTAAATTGCCACATGCGCTAACAATGCCATGTTATAAGCCCAAGGCTTCATATCATAAGCAGTAGGTTTTGCAGGACGATATTTAAGTCGCATATACAGTAAAACTGCCAGCAAAATCACCAGCGTAATACCGATATTTTTATGCAGCTGGAAAGGAAATGCCCGGAACTGCAGTTCTTTTGATGGCAGCGGTAAGCCCATCATCCACCAGCTGGAAATAAACAGGAAGAAAATCGACACGGCAATTAGCCAGTGAACGATAACGGATGTTCTGTTGAAACCTTCTCTTTGCATAACTGCTTCCAATAATTATCAGATGAAAATGAACGTCTATCAGGCTTTACCGGATTCAAATTGCCGCCCGGCAACTGCACCAACCAGCATCATGGCATGCAAAATCAGCCACAATAAGACGCTCCACAGATAGAAGTCCCGAATCAGCGGCCCAGCCCCTACTACAACCGAAAATTGCAACACATCAATGAGTGCCAGACCTGCAAATACCGCAATCGATGCGTTAGCCGACCACGTGGTGTAATTCACTAAAGCTCCACCGATAATCACCGATACAAACGCCAGAATAGTGCCGATAAAAGCAAGCGTTTTCATAGAATCCGAGAAACCTTCCGGCGCAGACTCAACAAAGCCTGCCACATAATCAACCAGGAATTCACATTGGGCGATAGTAATTCCCTCTTCTTCCAACTCTTCTTCCGGGCAGTCAGCTGCCGGCATCACACCAGACTCTGGCATGTGCGTGGAAATCACGGAATGTTTCATCCACTCGGTACCATGCATTGCCGTCAAAAAGACCCCAAGCACAATGGCCACAACGCCCAGAATACTGGCCCAATGCGGCAAATGTGATTTGTTTTGACCATCAACCATAAAACACCTGTCATTAAGTTATTATTGTTAAAAATACTTCAGCTGAAGTACACGTGCTGTTTCAATTTGCAGCCTGAAGCTTAACTCAAGCTGAACGTTAAAGTGAACTTTGTCTCGTTCTTAACAACGCCTTGATAAACCCTAAAATCACTTGTAGAAGCTTATTAGCTAAGGACAAAGCCTTTCAGATTTGGTTCTGAACCAGGAAAAATTCCTACAACAAATGGTGATATTCCTGACCTCGTCATCGCGTAATCACTACTTACAGAAAAGGGAATAATAGTTATCGGCGGCAAGCGTTTACCTGAAAATGGCTTTCAGGCAACGCTATGAACCGGATTAATACTGATGGTGGAAAGAGTTATCAGGACAAAAGCTATTTTGCTTTTTAATGCAGCGTTTTGGAATCGCTCTGAATGGTCATCGGATCACTGAACAAGCCAGCAACATCGACCGGGTCAAATTGATAATGGGTATTACAAAACTCACAGGCAAGTTCGACAAAACCACGCTCTTCAATAATATCGTCAGCTTCTTCCTTACCAAGCAATTTGATGGTGTCAGCGACACGCTGACGTGAACAGGTACAGGCAAATTCGAGAACCGTTGTTGACAGCAAACGCACCGTTTCTTCATGAAACAGACGATGTAATAAGGTCACAGCATCAAGGCCTAACAACTCTTCACTGGTCAACGTTGCCGCTAAATGCCCCAGCCGTTGCCAGTCTTCATCATGTTTGGCCGGATCTTGTTCCGGCAATTGCTGCAACATTAAGCCGCCGGCTGTTTTTTCGTCGGTATGCAGCCAGATCCGAGTATTGAGTTGCTCCGATTGAGCAAAATAGGTTTCCAGTGCTTCAGCGATTGATTCACCATGAATACTGACAACACCTTGATACGGTTGCTTGGCGCTGGCATTTTCGATGGTCATTACCAAGGTGCCGCCTGCCAGTAAATCCTGCATGGTGGCATCATCGGCAATATCACCACTCCAGTTCGCCAGCCCCCGCAAGGTATGTTCACTGGTGCATTCAACCATTAACAACGATACTGGGCCGTTGCTCCGGCATTGCAATACAAGGCGGCCGTCCATTTTCACCGTTTCTGCCAACAAACCCGCCGCAGCCAGCATTTCTCCGAGTAATTTAGACACGGCCGGCGGATATTCACGCTGTGCTTTGACCGTTTGCCAAGTGGTTTTTAATTTCAACCACTCACCGCGCACCGCGGCATTGTCAAACATAAAACGTTGTAGATGATCTGCCTGTAAGGCGTCGTCTTGCATGGTAAATCCTGGTAATTGCTTAATGAGTCGGCAAAAAAATGCCGGTATGGTTCACCGGCATTTTAACGTATTTATCGCCCCCGGCGCAGACCTTGGCCTGCCTTAGCCGTGGATAAAACTCAAGCTTGTTGCAATAACATGGCATTGAGCTTTTTAACAAAGCTGGCCGGATCATCAAGCTGACCCCCTTCAGCCAGTAATGCCTGATCAAACAAAATCGATGTCCAGTCAGCAAATTTGTCATCACTGCCTTCATCTTTCAGTTTGGCAACCATCGGATGTTCCGGGTTCAGCTCCAGAATCGGTTTACTGCCTTCAACAGGCTGACCGGCAGCTTTTAACATCCGCTCCAAATTACCACTCATATCATAATGATCGGCAACCAGACAGGCCGGTGAATCAGTCAGACGATGGGTAATACGGACTTCTTTAACCTTGTCATCGAGTGATTTTTTGACCCGCTCAACCAGATCTTCGAAGTTTTTCTCAACTTCTTCGTGGGCTTTTTTCTCTTCTTCGTCTTCCAATTCCCCCAGATCCAAATCACCTTTGGCCACTGACTGCATGTGTTTGCCGTCAAACTCGGTTAATGAGTTAACCAGCCATTCATCGACGCGGTCGGTCAACAGCAATACTTCGATGCCTTTTTTACGGAATACTTCCAGATGTGGGCTGTTTTTAGCAGCGGCAAAGCTTTCGGCAGTGATGTAATAAATTTTTTCCTGCTTGTCTTTCATGCGGCTGACGTAATCAGCCAATGACACGGTTTGCTCGGCACTACCCGATTCGGTGCTGGCAAAACGCAGTAGTTTGGCCAGCGATGCTTTATTGGCAAAATCTTCGCCCGGACCTTCTTTGATGACCTGGCCGAATTCTTTCCAGAATTTGCTGTATTGTTCTGGCTCATTTTCAGCCATTTTATTCAGCTCAGAAAGGATCTTCTTCACAGACGCCGCACGAATAGTGTCAATGGTTTTGCTGCTTTGCAGGATTTCACGGGACACGTTCAGCGGTAAATCATTGGTATCAATTACGCCGCGAACAAACCGCAGGTAACGCGGCATCAGCTGTTCGCTGTCTTCCATAATAAATACGCGTTTCACGTACAGCTTG
>JAWWAG010000169.1:0-3386 GCA_033721795.1 Methylophaga sp.
CGTGCGTCATATCGTGACGGGCTCAGTCAGCCGCGTGATAATGTAGGTTTCCGGATTGGCCGTTATTTAAACAGGGGAGAGCCTTAATGAATCGGGCAAAAAAAATGCTATTCATCAGCATAGCTGCTGCATTACTGCTGATGTGCGTGATGCTGCTGCATAACGCTTATGCCGGCAAACCGTTTATCAGCCTGAACTCGCCAGTTTCCTTTCCGGTGGATATCTAACCATGAACCAAATGATGAAAAGTGTGGCGGCGCTGATCGTGTCGATTGTCGTGGTTCATATGATTTATATCGGTTATATCCGGCCTGAGGCGGCACAATATATTGCGATTGCTTTAGAGCAGCAGCAATCCTTGCCTCGCAATCTGGTGGTCATCCTCAAAGATTACGAACAGGAAATTTGTTTTATTTTGATGCTCTGGGGCTGTTATCTGATTTTTGGCTCATATCGTCAGATTCTGAAAACACATTATCTGTACAGCGTCGATTTGATTGATGATGGCGTACAAGACAACGAAGAAATCAGCCCGCAAAAATTGGATGTCAATCAGATTATCCACCGGCTTGATACGGAGCTTCCCAGAGACTGTTTGTCCTCGCCATTGGTCCAAACACTGCGCTCGTCCTTGTGGCGTTACAGCTCCACCAATAATGTGCAGAACTTATCCGATGCCATTGAAAGTAATCTGGAAGCTCTGGCGGTGCGTCAGGACTCGGAAAACACCATGATTCGTTATCTTATCTGGGCAATCCCTTCGATAGGTTTTATCGGCACAGTGCGTGGTATCGGCCAGGCATTATCACAGGCAGATGAAGCGCTGTCGGGAAATATTTCTGGGATGGTTGATAGTCTCGGGCTGGCGTTTAACTCGACGCTGGTAGCGTTGCTCATCAGCATTTTTCTGATGTTTCTATTTCATCAATTACAGCGTCTGCAAGACAGCCAGATTGTCGAGACACAAAGCTACTGTGATAAATATCTGCTGAGACGTATCCGGTAGATCATATGCTGCGCCGCAAACGCACAGACGGCTTTAATCTGGCTTTTCTGGATATCATGGCCTGTGGTCTGGGCGCTGTGATTCTGGTGTTTATCCTGGTAAAGCAAAACTTTGAAGAGGCGCCAACTGAGATCGGTAAACTTCAGGAAGATATTGCGACGCTTGAACAAGCCCAATCTGAAGCTGCCAAAACATTGAGTACGGTCAGATCCGAGTTAGCGCGGGAAGATAGTAGCCTTCAACAAAGCAGTGAGGAACTCGCTGCCCAGCAATCCGCATTGGCAAACCAGCAAGCATCGGTTCAACAAGCCGAGCAGGCGCTGGAGGAGCTGAAATCCAGTATTGTCGAGATTGACGTGCCTGAGCGACAGGATCTGGTAGAAACCAACCAGGTTAATGAAGAAAACTACTTGCTCGGCCTGAAAGTCACCGGCCGTAAAATTGGTATTTTGGTCGATATGAGCGCCTCCATGACCAATGAAAAACTGATTGATATTATTATGACCAAAAGCCGCTCACAACAGGCCAAACAAATCGCCGCCAAATGGATAAGAACGCGGAATGTAGTGGAATGGCTGTTGGCGAGATTACCGACAAATAGTGAAGTTGTTGTCGTGGCGTTCAGTGAAGATGCTCGGGTACTGGGTGCTAACGCAATGCAAACTGCGTCATCGCAAACGGTTAGCCAGATCATGCAGGACTTAAATAGTCTGACACCCCAAGGTGGCACCAATCTGCAAAAAGGTCTGAATACCATTAATCAATTTGCCCCGAGTAATTTGTATGTCATCACCGATGGTTTGCCGACCCTGGGCGAATCGCAATATCGCAGCCTTAATCCATTTAACAAATGCAGCTCACTAACCGGGAATGCCCAGACGATTTCCGGCGACTGTCGCAAGCGTTTATTCCAGCAAACGATTCAGGAAAGTAACCGGCAGGGTACGCAGGTCGATGTGATTTTAATGCCGCTCGAGGGCGATCCTGATGCTATCAATCAATATTGGCTCTGGGCAGCAACAACTGGTGGCTTGTTGATTAGTCCGGCGAGTAACTGGCCATGAGGTTTCGCAAAAAAGAATTTGAAATTTTCAGCCTGTCATTTCTGGACGTGATCTCCTGTGCCTTTGGTGCCGTGATCATGCTGATTTTGATTTCCAAAACCGATGTTGATGTGTCGAACGCCGGGCAGGAAAATATCAGCAGTTTGCTGGCATCGTTAATTGGTTTGCAAAATTCGGTGACCGAAACCGAGCAGCAAATCCAGGCCGAAATGGCCCGGCTGGATGCGTTATCGGGTGAACAAGCTGCCATTGAACGCGCCAGAGCGCAGTTACAAAATCAGCTGCAGTCACTCCAAGATGACAATGCAGCATTGACTGACAATATTGCCGGACTGAGTCTGGTGGAATCGCGCCTGAAACAGGCTGCTTTACCGACACCTCGCCCCAGTCCCGGTGAACGTTCAGAAGCAGTCGGCGGCATTCCGGTCGATAGTGATTATGTGGTGTTTATTATCGATACGTCGGGCAGTATGCAGCAGATTTGGTCGCGGGTGACCCGCGAAGTCGTTAATGTGCTGAATATCCATCCGGAGGTTAAAGGTTTCCAAATTCTCAATGATATGGGTACCCCGATGATCTCGGGTTATGACGGCCGATGGATGACAGATACGCCATCAACGCGGGACAGTGCGATCCGGTTATTCAGTAAATGGGCGGTGGTGTCTAACAGCAGTCCGGTGGAAGGGATAGAAACGGCCTTAAGAAAATATGCCAAACCCAATATCACCACATCAATTTATGTGTTTGGCGATGATTACACCGGTGGTTCGTTTGATGCCGTTATCGACAAAATCACCAAACAAAATAGAGTGCTCAGCGATGGCCGGCGTTTGGCCAAGATTCATGGCATTGGCTTTTTATCACCCAGCAGCACCGACCGATACAGTATTTTGATGCGGGAGCTGACCAAGCGTAATGACGGCACCTATCTCGCATTACCGCCTTAGTCAGCAAAATCATGCTTCCAGCGAATATTATCAGCCTGCATCATCTGATTGATGCTAAAGCGAATCATATTGGTTGGATCACTGGGCGGGCCTAGTAGTACATAGCGTTTACCGTCATTATCAAAGCCAACGCCGGTTTGTGTATTAAATTCCGTGATTTCACTGCTGTTATGCAACACAAACGGCTGCAATCTGTCGGCATCATCAGGCGGCGCAAATGGCGGCACTGTTTCCGGGCGTTGACGCAGTCCGACAAAGATTTCGGTATCTGACGGCAGGATCAGGATATTCCAATGGAACAATGTCACCATCAAATCAGCAGCGCGATTCATCAATCGTTCATTTTCCAGTCAAATGATTGGGCGTCAC
>JAWWAG010000170.1:0-3383 GCA_033721795.1 Methylophaga sp.
GAAAAATATCACGCAGTGCCTGACGACGGCTGGTCTTGTCTAGTTCCGGATCTTGCCAGGCAGGTCGCGCTGAAGCGCCGGTTTCCTGTGAGGTCGCCTCTGGTTGTTCGACCGGTGTCTCTGATGAAGCCGGTTCAACCAGGCTATCATCTGGCTTATCGGTTTGCTGATCTGCTTTTTGCAGTTTGCGAGATGACCAGCGCGAAAAAAAACCGCCGTCATTGCTTTGCATTGGCAGCCTCCGAGTCATTTTCATGCCAGCGTTTACGTCGACGTTTTTTGGGTTGTTGTTTTTGGTAATGGGCAATCACAAAATGCTCCAACCAAACACATAAAACATCCGGCAAAGGCGCATCAAAGACTTTTTCACCGGCCTCCATGTACGAAGCCGCTTCATCAAAGTCGACCGTTAACAATACAGGCTCTATAGCTTGTTCGTTATCACGGCAAACCAGATATACTTTGGCTTGTTTTGCCGTTAAATTAACGTAATAACTTTCGCAAAACTGCCGGTATAACTGTAAACGCAGGCTGGTCAGCGTGATAATTTCGCCTTGTTGCCGGGCTGTTTCTATTTCGGCATCAGATAGCCCCGGCACGATGCCGAGCAAACGCCAGCTGGATTTGGCCCAACGATGGTTGCTGGGCTGTTTTAGCAATAATGCAGAAACGTCAAAATGATCGGCAGGTGCATCAGGCATCGGAGTTAATGGGGTTAATTTCACACCATTATGTTAACAAATATCCGAGTATTTTACTCAGCTACCGTGACCTCACTGACCTTTTGCAAGCCCCGCGGTAATTTATGACCGCGTTTGCCGCGCTCACCAGCATAATGCGCCAAATCAGCCGGTTTCAACGTCAAATGGCGGCGACCTGCATGCAGCGTCAAACTGTAACCCTGCGGAATTAACGTCACCGATTGCAGCCATTCCTGACCGGCAGTGAAACGCGCTGAGGTGATATTAATCAGCCGAACACCTTTACCTTTATTGAGTTCCGGCACTTCGCCAACCGCAAACACCAATAGCCGGCCATCACCTGCAGCCACGGCCAGTTGTAATTCCGCTTTATCGGGTATCACCTGCGGCGGTAATAATTCTGCACCTTCAGGCAGGTTAAACAGTGCTTTACCGGCTTTATTTTTGGCCAGCAAATTATCAAACGGTGTGACAAAGCCGTAACCCGCGGTATTGGAGAGCAGCACTTTCTGGCTGCTTTCGGCGGCAATGACTGACACAAACCGTACTTCAGGCGGTGATTGTAAGCGGCCACTTAGCGGTTCACCCTGACCGCGCGCAGATGGCAAGGTGTGTGCTGGCAAAGAATAACTTCGGCCTGAAGCATCCAAAAAGACGATTTGCTGATTGCTGCGAGCTTTGACTGACGCCAGATAACGATCGCCGGTTCGGTAATTCAGCGTCACCGGATCGACATCATGGCCTTTGGCTGCACGCACCCAACCACTGGCCGACAACACAATCGTTAATGGTTCGGTTGGTAATAATTCGGTATCACTGAGCGCTTTGGCAGCTTCCTGCGGTTTGATCTGACTGCGCCGTTCGTCACCATATTTTTCAGCATCTGCGGTCAGCTCTTTGCGGATCAGGGTTTTCAGGCGGGTTTCAGAGCCAAGTAATTGCTCGAGCGTTTTGCGTTCTTTACTGAGTTCATCCATTTCGCCCTGGATTTTCATTTCTTCCAGCTTGGCCAAATGCCGTAAACGCAGTTCTAAAATTGACTCAGCTTGTCTGTCGGTCAAATTAAAACGGGCCATCAGCTCAACTTTAGGCTCATCTTCATGACGAATAATGGCGATGACTTCGTCGATATTCAGGTATGCAATCAGCAGGCCTTCCAGCACGTGCATACGATCCAGCACTTTATCGAGCCGGTATTGCAGGCGGCGGGTGACGGTTTTGATCCGGTAAACCAACCACTCGCTGATAATCTCCTGCAGGTTTTTGACCTGGGGCCGGCCATCCAGACCAATCATGTTCATATTGACGCGGTGACTGCGTTCCAAATCAGTGGTGGCAAACAAATGCGACATCAGACTATCAATATCAACGCGATTGGATCGCGGCACAATGACCAGCCGCACGGCATGCTCATGGTCGGATTCATCACGCAAGTCAGCGACCATGGGCAGCTTTTTGTTATTCATCTGCGCAGCAATCTGCTCCAGCACTTTGGCACCGGAAACCTGATACGGCAGTGCATCAACGATAATTTCGTTGTCTTCCATTTTGAAACAGGCTCGCTGACGAATCGAGCCATGACCGGTTTCATAAATTTTGCGAATATCGGCTTTTGACGAGATGATTTCGCCGCCGGTCGGGAAATCCGGCCCGGTCACCACTTCCATCAATTCTTCCAGGCTGGTTTTGGGTGATTTCAGCAACAATAAACTGGCATCTACGACTTCCCGCAGATTATGCGGTGGGATATCGGTAGCCATACCGACAGCAATGCCGGTCGCGCCGTTAAGCAATACATTGGGTAACCGCGCCGGCAATAATTCCGGCTCATCCATGGTACCGTCAAAATTGGGCACCCATTCAACTGTGCCCTGGCCCAGTTCGCTGAGCAATGTCTGCGCATACGGGGCCAGCCGGGCTTCGGTATAACGCATTGCGGCAAATGATTTGGGATCATCCATCGAGCCCCAGTTGCCCTGCCCGTCAATCAATGTGTAGCGGTATGAAAACGGCTGCGCCATCAATACCATGGCTTCATAGCAGGCGGAATCACCATGTGGATGGTATTTACCGAGGACATCACCCACGGTGCGCGCCGATTTTTTATGTTTGGACAGTGCGCTGAGACCCAGCTCCGACATGGCATAAATAATCCGCCGTTGCACCGGTTTCAGACCATCAGCCAGATGCGGTAAAGCCCGATCCAGAATGACGTACATGGAGTAGTCTAAATAGGCTTTTTCCGTGAATTCACGAAGCGGCTGCTGCTCCAGATCATCAATGATTGTGCTCATGTAAATCTCTCAATTAGGCTAGCGGATTGCCAGGTCGCCGTTAAGCTAAATAGTTGCCAGGTCGCCGTGTTGTTCCAGCCACACCTTGCGATCTGATGCGCGTTTCTTCGCCAGCAGTTTATCCAGCATCATAAAGGTATCGTCTTCGGCATCAATGGTCAGCCTGACAAGGCGACGGGTATCCGGTGCCATCGTGGTTTCACGTAATTGCAGCGGATTCATTTCCCCCAAGCCTTTAAAGCGCTGGGTACTGACTTTGCCTTTAATTTTGTCGCGCTCTATGCGTTCAAAAATGATTTGTCGTTCTTCATCATCGAGGGCATAAAACACTTGTTTACCAACATCAATCCGATACAACGGCGGCATTGCCACGCAGATATGCCCGGCC
>JAWWAG010000171.1:0-3333 GCA_033721795.1 Methylophaga sp.
CACCCGCAGATTGCCGGAGTTGTGGTTGCAGTTGCCGATAATGATCCTTACTGGCAGGCCTTGCCTATACCTGAACACTGGCCATTACACCGCGCTGTTGGCGGATTGGAACGCGCGGACTCAGTATTCAATGCACTTAAACTCTTAGAGCAGTCCAGCAAAAAAGACCCTTGGGTGTTAGTACATGATGCTGCCAGACCCTGTCTGCGTCATAGTGATATTGACCGTATGCTGACTGACCTGGCTCAAGATCCGGTGGGCGGTATTCTGGGTGTGCCGGTGAATGAAACCGTTAAGCGGGTCGATCAACATAATCGTATTATCGAAACCGTTAATCGGGACAATCTCTGGCGCGCGGCAACGCCGCAAATGTTTCGTTTGCATGCTCTAATAAAAGCGCTTGAGCAGACGCGCTTGGCTCAGTGTAAAGTCACTGATGAGGCCAGCGCCATGGAATACGCAGGCTACCAGCCAAAAATGGTAGAAGGACATGCCGATAACCTCAAAATTACCCTGCCAAAGGATTTAGCCCTGGCAGCTTTATATCTGCAACAGCAATGCGGAGAGCTTCAATGAGAATTGGTCATGGCTATGATGTGCATCGATTTAAAGAAGGTCCGAAACTGGTCATCGGCGGTGTGACTATTCCCCATAGTATGGGGCTTGAGGCGCACTCAGACGGCGATGTATTGATCCATGCCATATGCGATGCGATTCTGGGTGCTGCCGGTTTATGGGATGTCGGTCATCATTTTCCGGATACCGATGATGCTTACGCGGGAATCGATAGCCGCATTTTATTGCGCCGTGTTATCGCTGATGTCCATCAACTTGGTTGGCAAATCGCCAACATCGACAGTACTGTGGTGGCAGAGCGACCCAAATTAGCCCCGTTTATCCCCCAAATGCGAGAATTACTTGCTGAAGATATGTACATCACGATTGCAGCGATCAATATCAAAGCAACAACCACCGAAAAGCTGGGCTTTACTGGCCGTGAAGAAGGTATTGCCGCTCATGCCGTTGTTTTATTGGTACGGGATCGCAGCTTCTGATGATGAGTTTTAGCGAACTACCCCGTGTCGGTAATATTGCCGATTGTCAGGCCACTATACGGGGCACCGCCACCGACTTTAAGGTTGCTGAGCACCTGCCTTTTCAACCAGAGGGCGAGGGCAGTCATGTCTGGCTGTATGTACAAAAAATTGGCACCAATACCGATTGGTTAGCACAGCAAATAGCCCGTTTTGCCAACGTCTCACCGGTAGCCGTTGGCTACGCCGGTCTGAAAGACCGACATGCTGTAACCAGTCAATGGTTCAGTATTAATCTACAAGGTTTACCAGAACCTGACTGGTCACAAATGCAAAGCGTTGAATTGCAGATTTTACAACACGTCAGGCACAGCAAAAAACTCAAGCGTGGCGCACTGGGTGGCAATCACTTTACCTTGAGACTCACGGATTTGCAGGGCGATAAAGTAATCTGGCAAGCAAATTTACAGCGTATTGCCAAAGCAGGGGTTGCCAATTATTTTGCCGAACAACGCTTTGGCCGCGATGGCCTCAATCTGCAAAAAGCCGAAGACTGGTTTAACGGTGGCCCGGCCCCTCAAAAACGTAACCAGCGCAGTATGATTATTTCTGCCGCGCGAAGCTGGTTATTTAACTTGGTTCTGGCCGAACGCATTAAACAACAACATTGGGATAGTGGCTTACCGGGCGACATCATGTTGTTAAGTGGTACGCGTGCCAGTTATTTTTTGGCAGAAACCATTGATGACACGATTCAGCAGCGTTTGAATGCCATGGATATTCATCCAACCGGTCCGTTATGGGGCAAAGGCGCTGTCCCCAACACGCTGGACAGTTTGGTTATGGAAAACTCGGTGTTAAAAGACTGGCAAAAATGGCAAACAGAACTGGAAAAACTGGGACTCACTCATGAACGTCGGGCATTACGTCTGTTTCCCACTGAATTTGACTGGCAATTTGCTGACGATAACAGCCTGACTGTCAGTTTTGCCTTACCACCAGGCAGTTATGCCACGGCCGTATTGCGGGAATTGGCTTTGATAAGTGATGCCAGCGGCAGTAAAACCGATATCTGAATGGGTCTGATTTATAATCAACCTTCAGGAGTGGTGATATGCGCTTAATCAACAAACTGCTTGTTTTACTGTGTTTAAGCTTTCCAATGCTGACATACGGTCAAAGCTGGCAAGCTACCTCCGGCGAAAAACATGTCGCGCTGTTGGAAATGTTTGTTTCAGAAGGCTGTGGCTTATGTCCTGCTGCAGAAAAATACGTAAACAATTTGCCTGAAATGGGCATCGATAAGGACCAGCTCATTGTGCTGGCTTTTCATATTGATTATTTAAATTCCCAAAAAGGCTGGGCCGATCAATTTGCCAGCCCGGTGTTTACCAATCGACAAAAACAACTGGCGCATTTAAATCGCTATCAGCATGTGTTTACACCAGAGTTGGTTGTCAGTGGTGAGACTGTGCATAGCTGGCGCGAGCAACTCATTGATGTTATTGGCTTTTTAAATAATTACCATTCAGAAGTCGATATTAATCTGCAGGTCAGTGAAAAAAACCAAAAATTGCATATTGATACTCATTTGCTGGTTGATGGTGAAGCCAATCGCCAGCACAGTAAACTCTATTTAGCAGTGACCGAAGACAATGTATTTAGTGAAGTTCGTGGTGGTGATAATGCCGGCCGGGATTTTAATCATCAGAACCTGGTGCGCGCCTGGCTGGGGCCGTTTGATTTGGCCGAAGATGGCAGTAGCCAGATCCGGCAGACCATTGAATTGGCAGATAACTGGCAGCGCGACCAGCTGAGTGTTGTCGCCGTGGTGCAGAATTTATCCGATGGCTATGTATTACAGGCACTGGCCCTGCCGTTAACTGATTAGGACAAGCATGGAGTTTTTACCGATTTTTATCGACCTCAAACGTGGGAGTTGTTTGGTGGTTGGTGGTGGCGATATTGCAGCGCGTAAAGCCAGTTTATTACTAAAAGCGCAGGCCAAAGTCACGATAATCGCTCCGGAAATCAGTTTGATGACCCAACAATTACTTGACGATACGGCATTTAAAAATAAGGTTCAGTGGTTAAAAGCGAAATTTGATCCGGCGTATTTGTATTCACAAAATCTGATCATTGCTGCGACCGATGATAACGCGGTTAATCATGCCGTTTATCAGGCTGCCAAAATCAGGCGTATTCCGGTAAATGTCGCGGATGAGCCGGATATGTGTGATTTTATTCTGGCATCAATTCTCGACAGATCTCCGATTGTTGTAGCAATCTCCAGTGGCGG
>JAWWAG010000172.1:0-3316 GCA_033721795.1 Methylophaga sp.
CATTGACGGCACCGAAACGGTTTTTCACCGCGCGTAATATCCGGTAGCGCGTCGAGCTGTCACCTTCAAAATACAGTACGGTATCGACCATATGCTCCAGCACGCGCGGCCCGGCCAGTGCCCCTTGCTTGGTCACATGCCCGACTAAAATCATCGTGGTACCACTGGATTTGGCAAAACGTACCAATTGCGCCGCACTCTCACGCACTTGTGCCACGGTGCCCGGCGCCGATTGCAGCAATTCGGTAAACACAGTTTGAATCGAATCAATAACCATTACCTGCGGTCGGCGCTGCTGAGCAATGTTAATCATTTGCTCGGCATGGGTTTCCGCCAGCAAATCGACTGGCGTGTCCTGCAATTGCAAACGTTCGGCGCGTAATTTGATTTGTTGTAAGGATTCCTCACCACTGACATACAGTGGGCTGATACCGCTGCTTTTGGCCATCATTGCCATGGCTTGCAGCAATAAAGTGGATTTACCAATACCGGGGTCACCACCAATCAATACCACAGAGCCGGTCACCAAGCCGCCACCCAATACTCTGTCCAATTCGGGTAATCCGGTTGACCAGCGCACGGCCTGTTCGGAGGTAATTTCTTTTAAGGTTTGAACAGTGTTTTGCTGTTGACCCGCGTAACTACTGTGCCGGCTGATTGTGGCCTGGCTGCTGGCAGGTGCCTGCATCTCTTCGGTCAGGCTATTCCAGGCACCACAATCGCTGCAACGGCCTGCCCATTGGGGTGTTTGGGCGCCGCATTCCTTGCAAACATAAACCCGTTTAACTTTTGCCATATTGATACTCCCTGTCAACGCGACCCGCCAGGACCGTCGTCAGTTCATACGGGATGGTATCTGCCCGAAGTGCCTGACTTTCCACGGTTAAATCCTTATGACCCCACAGCAGCACTTCATCGCCAGTTTGTGCATCCGGGCAGTTATCCAGCAAAATACAAATGGTATCCATGGATACCCGACCAATCACCGGCACCAACTTGCCGCGGATCAGCACCTGCCCGGTATTGGATAGATGTCGGCTGAAACCGTCGCCGTAACCAATACTGATAACGCCCATCCGGCAGGATTTTGTTGCCGTCCATTCACCGCCATAACCAACCTCATCACCGGGTTGAAGTATCTGTGTCGCGATTAAAGTTGATGTTAATTGCATTGCAGGTAGTAAGCCTAAGTCCCGGCCCGTTTTATCGGTAAATGGTGAAATTCCGTAAAGCATCAGGCCTGGTCTTACCCATTCAGCATGCGATTCGGGCAGACTTGCCACCGCTGCTGAATTGGCCATACACACTGGCAGGCCGGTTTCAGCAGCCATTTTTTTCATCACCGATAATTGGTTTTGATTACGCACATCACCAACCAGATCGGAGTTGGCGAAATGGCTCATCAAACCGAGCTTGTCAGCATAAGTTGATAATTGCGGCATGACATGGCGAATAACAGCTTCCGGTAAGCCCAATCGGTGCATTCCGGTTTCCAGCATCAGCCAGATAAAAGGTAATGACGGGCATACTTCCAACCAGTCAATATGCGCTGATTGATGAATGACGGGTTGCAGTTGAAATTGTTCAGCCAATTGCATTTCAGCAACAGAATGCACGCCTTCAAGCAAAATAATCGCTTGTTGAAAACCCAAATTGCGTAGCGCAATACCCTCACTGAGCCGGGCCACCGCAAAGGCATCACTATCGGCCAGTGCTTCAGCAATGGCCTTGACACCATGTCCGTAGGCATCAGCTTTAATCACCGACATGACTTTACTGTGCGGCGCTAAACGCCTGACACAGGCTAAATTATGCTGAACAGCATTAAGATCGATTACTGCGCGCGGATAAAAGCTCACGAATTATCGTCACCGTAATCTTGGTAATAGGCCGGTGCAAAGTTATCAAAGCGCGTGTATTTGCCTTGAAAGGTCAGCGCCACAGTGCCAATTGGGCCATTACGCTGTTTACTGATGATAATTTCAGCTTTGCCTTTCTCGGCAGAGTCTTCGTTATAAACTTCGTCACGGTAAATAAAGACGATAATATCGGCATCCTGCTCAATCGCACCCGATTCACGCAAATCTGACATGACCGGCCGTTTATTAGGCCGTTGTTCCAGCGAACGGTTCAGCTGCGATAAGGCAATTACCGGTACATTCAGCTCTTTGGCCAGCGCTTTTAACGAGCGGGATATTTCTGAAATTTCGGTAGCGCGATTTTCAGCTTGGCGGCCATTACTGCTGCCCTGCATTAACTGCAAGTAATCGACAATAATCAGACTAAGCCCATGTTCCCGTTTTAAACGCCGCGCCCGGGCACGTAATTCGGTGGGTGATAAACCACCGGTATCATCGATAAATAACGGGGCATCATTAAGCAATTGAATGGCCGACGTTAACCGTGGCCAATCTTCATCATTAAGTTTACCGGTACGCAATCGATGCTGATCGATACGGCCCAGTGATGACAGCATCCGCATTGCCAGTGAGTCGGCCGGCATTTCCATACTAAAAATGGCCACCGGTGCCTTGGCCTGAATCGCGGCATTTTCAGCGATATTCATCGCAAAGGTGGTTTTACCCATCGACGGCCGGCCAGCGACAATAATTAAATCGGCAGGCTGCAAACCTGAGGTTTGTTCATCAAAATCAATAAAGCCCGTCGGCAAACCGGTAATACCACTGTCCTGCTCAAATAGCTGATCGATACGATCAACAACACTGCTCAGCACTTCTTTTACCTGAATAAAACCGCCACCACGTTTGGCACCTTTTTCGGCGATTTCAAATACATGCCGTTCAGCGGTATCGAGCATTTCTTCGCTGTTACGGCCTTCCGGCGTGAACGCCATATTGGCGATATTGTTACCGATTTGGATCAGTTGCCGGAGAATCGAACGCTCGCGAACGATATTGGCATAGGCCGCTATATTGGCCGCGCTGGGGGTATTTCGGGCTAAGGTACCAAGATAGGCGAGTTCGCCGACTTTATCCAACTCACCACGCTGATGGTGGAATTCAGCCAATGTGACCACATCGACCGGCTGGGCTTTCTCCATCAGTTGTTCGATGGCATTGAAAATAAGTTGGTGATCGCGCCGATAGAAGTCCTTCTCAACGAGGACATCAGCGACTTGTTCCCAGGCATTGTTGTCGAGCATTAAACCACCCAAGACGGATTGTTCTGCTTCCACTGAATGCGGCGGGATCTTCAAAGCCTGCGTGGCATTATCCTGATAATCTTCGGGATAGGTAATCTGTTCCACAGGCAACACCCAGACTGGTTAAACACAAAGTGACCGCAATATCATACG
>JAWWAG010000173.1:0-3311 GCA_033721795.1 Methylophaga sp.
AAATTGAACAGTTAATTGCCGATCGCCATGCTGCTCGCAAAGCCAAAGACTGGGCCAAAGCCGATGAAATTCGCGATGCCATTACTGCGATGGGTATTGTGCTGGAAGATGAAGCGGGTAAAACGATCTGGCGCCGGGCCTAAGTATTTAAAGTTTATATATTGACGGTAGTGACGGTGACAGAACTATGCCGGTCTTGCAGATTCTCAATATAAGTCTTTATCCCCATGCAAACTGAGATCCAGCTGTTAAGCTTTGATTAGATTCCCGCATCCGCGAGAATGACAGTTTTAAATTAATTCAGACAAATCCGTGTCCATAAAATTGGGTTGCAAACGTTTAATGCTTCCAGTGTCGTCTCCGCGCAGGCGGGGACCGAGTTGCAGAGATTTGATATGGGGGGCCAGCTTTCGCGAGAATAACCAATTTTATTTAATACTGTTTGTTAGCGGTTAACATATTGACCTAGCCAGAAAGAAGCTTTGCTCACTTTATGTATGTAAATGCTCAGCAGCGTAAAGGGTATTTTCCAGTAAAGTCGCCACAGTCATCGGCCCAACGCCACCCGGCACGGGTGTTATCCATGCGGCTTTTTCAACCGCTTTGGCAAATTCCACATCACCCGTTAACTTGCCATTTTCCAGACGATTAATACCGACATCCACTACGATAGCACCGTCTTTAATCCACTCACCCGGTATAAAGTTGGCTTTACCTACGGCGACCACCAAGAGTTCGGCACGGCGGACATGACTTTCTAAATCCTTGGTCATACGATGACAGACAGTGGTAGTGCAGCCAGCCAGTAATAATTCCAACCCCATGGGCCGGCCAACAATATTTGAAGCGCCAACCACTACGGCATCTTGACCTTTTAATTCAATACCTGACTCTTTAAGCATGGTGATGACGCCTTTGGGCGTACACGGCCGTAATAGTGGCATACGTTGCGCCAGACGGCCGATATTGTAAGGGTGGAAACCATCAACATCTTTGTGTGCAGCAATACGCTCGATGACAACATCTGTTTGAATATGCGCCGGCAATGGTAATTGCACTAGAATGCCGTCGATTTCATCATCATTATTAAGCTTATCAATCAAAGCCATCAGCGCTGATTCGGAGGTATCTGACGGCAAATCATAGGAGACTGATTTAAAGCCCACTTCTTCACAGCTTTTGCGTTTATTGCTGACATAAACCTGTGAAGCAGGATTTTCTCCTATTAACACCACGGCAAGACCCGGTGCTCTTTTTCCGATCGCGAGACGCATTTGTGTCGCGGCTCTGATTTTTTGTTTTAAGTCAGCGGCAATCGCTTTACCGTCGATGATTTGAGCTGTCATTCTGTAATCCGGCCGATAAAAGCGCCCATGATCGCATGTTGCGTTAAGCACGGCAAAAATTATCTAAGTGTTGTTGACTCGATCTGTGTGACAGCGTATTATTTCGCCTTCTTCGGGGATGTCTGTTCTTCGAAATGTCGGGGCATAGCGCAGTCTGGTAGCGCATCTGGTTTGGGACCAGAGGGTCGGGAGTTCGAATCTCTCTGCCCCGACCAATTTACTCTCTCTACGCAAAATTCTTATTTAGCAATTTATTGTCGCTAAGTTATCTTGTCCAGTTGGGCGAATGATTTGACGACTAGCTGATAAAACTCAAGTAGTGGTTGCGAAAAGTCCATTTCTACAGCCAATCCTTCGTAACGCTGATTTCGCCATAACAGCTTCGGGATCTTTGGATATTATTTTTAAATAATTACCTTGTTCAGCCCTGTTGCGGCTCAACAAGAAATCCATTTTCCGGTATTGCACATCTGATAATTTATGCACCTTGGTCATTGGATTCGCTAGACCATGATTGAGTGATGTAAGTATTTTAAAATCCGATAAGATTCTATTATCTGGACTTAGATATTAAATGTTTTGGTCACTTAATCCACGGTGCGAAAATAGACCCAAGCCAAGCGCCCATCGGAGAGTGTGTAGAGTTTACGATAGTAACGGCTACCCAGCCGTTCATAGCGATCCAAACGACGCAGCTGGTGACCTTTGACTTGAAAATATTTTCCAACTACATGCTCACCAGGTGTTTCAACCAGATTCAGTCCTTGGCGGCTAAAACCATCCAGCGTTGCAGGTTCAGCCGGCACCGATTGCCCAAGTACAATTTTGCGCACAATGGGGGAAGTAAGTGTACCGTAAGCAAACAGGCCATGTTCTGCTTGCAGGTAAATGCCGTCCACATCAGGTGGCAGTATATGTCCCTGTGGACTGAGCATGATGTAGTACCAGCCTGTTCCAGACAAAGTCAGCACAAACAATAATGTTATCGTCCAGTTCCAAATCGCTTGTCGTTTCATTGCATCACTGATTGAAGTATAAAAATTGTGTCATGCGATGGCTTAACGCGCATTTTAGACCACAGCTAACGCATCGTTGTCTGGTGTTATAAGCGCATAAAGACTATAATTCCACTACTGATAGCAATGTATTTTTACCGCTGTTTTTTCGGTAAATATATGGCTTTAAGGTGATTTTCTTTTAAAAAATGCGCCCGTAGCTCATCCGGATAGAGCATCGGCCTTCTAAGCCGAGGGTAACAGGTTCGAGTCCTGTCGGGCGTACCATTCCAATCCACCCTCCCATCAATGACGCCGCAATTTTATGCGTATGACTTGGCCTGATTAAAAATCAGAGACTATGCGTCATGTTTAAGACAAATGCTGGCTGGCCAGCAAAATGGTAACCGGGGTGAGCCGGGTGTAGGGACAGACAAACAGCCCAGCTTTAAAATGATGGACCGAAGAGGACATATTCCTCTTCAAGCCCAAAGATGTAACTAACATCATGCCCGTCAATGTTCAGACATGATGCCTAGTTATATTTCAGCCACCAAATTTTTCATTTTCACCAATATCGGGTGTCGTATTTTTATTAATGTTGGCTTTCGCAAACTCATAAAGTTGAAATGCCTTACTCTTTTTAGCCTGCCAATGCTCGCCCATCTCAACTTTGATTTCCAAAAGTGCCACTTCGGGATCCTGCTTGTCTTCAGTAAACCAAGCAGCAATAAAGGGATTCCAATATTTCTCTTTCAGCGCCTTATCATCAATCAATCTCGCCTTGCCTGAAAGTGAAACATAAACCCCTTCATCCTGATCTGAAAAGCTGATGCATACATCATGATCATTGGCTGTTTCAGAGACTTTCTCGGCACTTCGGCGTGTAAAGAACCATAACGTACCATCGTACTCATCCTGAACAAGGTGCATTGGTCTGGCGCGTGGGGTATCACCGTCGAGCGTAACT
>JAWWAG010000174.1:0-3303 GCA_033721795.1 Methylophaga sp.
AAATTTTATTCAGATAAATTTAAGCAAACTAATAAATTTGCTATTGCTAAGAGCCATTAGATTCACCACTCAATACCCGTTCTCGTTATCAAGCACTAGGGATTCATAGTTGTTGCGATTTGCGATGATGTGTTGGGGCGGATATAGCCAATGCGTGACCCATGGACATAAAAAAGGCCCAACAAAAAATGTTGAGCCTTTGGTATATATGGAGCCGGAGATAGGATTTGAACCTACGACCCACTGATTACAAATCAGTTGCTCTACCAACTGAGCTACACCGGCAACAGGTTGCGTATTATACGGTTGGCGCCTTGGTGGTGCAAGTCAAAAGCGACCATTTATTACATTAGTATTTAACGCTATCCATCATACTGAAATTACAAGATTTTTTTAGTGTATAAATTTAAGATATTGGCCGCTTTTACAAAGCGCATTCTTATTTTTAATAAAATAATTACTGCAAGGGATGGCAAAAATATCAGCCATTAACTTTAAACACAGTAATAAAGGGAAAATGGGGTGAGTGATGGGGCTCGAACCCACGACAACCGGAATCACAATCCGGGACTCTACCAACTGAGCTACACTCACCACAGAAGTGGTTTCAAGACTGACCGCAATAAATTGCGATGCATTTTGGAAAGGGCATAATTGTACTGCCTTTCTGCCAGCGGTCAAGGAAAATCTATGATATCAGGCGAGTTCCAGATCGATTTTCTTCTCATCCAAATCAACTCTGACAACTTTAACCCGCAAGCTATCACCAAGACGATACACCTTACGGGTGCGTTCACCAGTTAAACGGTGGCCCGCTGCGTCAAATTGGTAATAGTCATTTTTCAATGAGGTAACGTGAACTAAGCCCTCTATATATATATCGCTGAGTTCGACAAATAAGCCAAAGCCAGTTACACCGGCAATGACGCCTTCATGGACTTCACCAACTCGTTCCTGCATATATTCGCATTTCAGCCAGTCACTGACATCACGAGTGGCTTCATCAGCGCGGCGGCTGGCCATGGAACAATGTTCGCCAAGATGCACCATTTCTTCTTCAGAATAACGCCAGGTGGTTTTTTTCTTTTTGCTGATGGCATGTTTCAATGCACGATGCACCAACAAATCAGGGTAGCGACGAATCGGAGAGGTGAAATGCGTATAAGCTTCGAGCCCCAATCCGAAATGGCCGATATTTTCTGGTGAATAAACAGCCTGCTTCATACTACGCAGCATAACGGTTTGGATTAAATGGCCATCAGGACGTTTACTGGCTGTTTTCAGTAATGACGCGTAGTGACGTGGCTCTGGTTCGTCACCGCCGCCTAAAAATAAACCCAACTCGCCCAGGAACTCACGAAGCGCGGCAAGTTTTTCTGGCGCTGGGGTGTCATGAACACGGAACAGCACCGGTAGTTTGCTACTCAGCAAATACTTAGCTGACGCCACATTGGCGGCGATCATAAATTCTTCAATCAACCGGTGAGCATCATTACGCTGGCGTGGTTCAATTGAAGCGATTTTACGATTTTCATCAAACAAAAATTGCGTCTCGGTCATTTCAAAATCAATAGCGCCACGCGCTTCACGTGCGCTCAGCATGACTTTGAACAGTTCATACATGGTTTCTATTGCTGATAACACATGGCTGAATTGCTCTCTTAACGGAGATTCCGGCGTATCCAGAATTTCTGCGACTTGCTCGTAAATCAGCCGTGCTTTGGAATTAATAACGGCTTGATGAAATTGATAAGACTCAAGTTCACCAGCTGGATTAATGACCATTTCGCAGGCCATACATAACCGGTCCACCTGTGGATTCAGCGAACATAAGCCATTTGACAAGGCTTCCGGTAACATCGGAATAACCTGGCTTGGGAAATACACTGATGTCGCACGTTCCTGCGCATCTTTATCAAGAGCATCTTCTGATTGCACATAGTAGGAAACATCAGCAATTGCCACCCATAGTTTCCAACTACCGTTTTTCAATTTTTCGGCGTAGACCGCATCATCAAAATCACGTGCATCAGCACCATCAATAGTGACCAACGGCATATCGCGCAGATCAAGGCGGCCTTCAATGGCTGCCTCCGGAATATGCTCGCCAAACGATTCGGCTTGCCTGAGTGCTTTATCTGAAAATTCGTGCGGCAGTTCGAAACTACGCAGTGCGATGTCGATTTCCATGCCAGGCGCCATATGATCGCCGAGAACATTAATAATTTTGCCCAGAGGGGAGCGGTGTTTATTGGGATGCTCGGTGACCGCTGCTTCAACGATTTGGCCGGCTTTGGCATCTAGTAAATCTTGTGGTGGAATCAAAACATCCTGACTGATTCGGCGATTATGCGGCACTAAATAATAGAGACCGGCATCTTCCTGCAAACGACCAACAACGGTTTCATTGGCGCGTTGCACCACCTCAACAATACTGCCTTCTTTACGACCCCTGCGATCAGTGCCTGTTATTCTGGCCAGGGCACGATCACCATGCAAAACCACACGCATTTCGCGTTCAGTTAAAAACAGATCGTCACCACCCTCATCAGGTATTAAAAAGCCGAAACCATCTGGATGGCCCATCACCCGGCCACTGACAAGATTCATTTTGGAGACAACGCCATAAGCGTTTTTACGGTTACGCAAAATCTGCCCGTCACGTTCCATCGCACGAAGACGACGACGTAAAGCTTCGGTGGCTTCTTCATCTTTAATGCCCAATTGACGCGCGATGGTGCGCTGAGAGAGCGGGGCTTTGTGGTCTTTGAGCAGAGCGAGAATTAATTCGCGGCTGGCAATTGGATTATCGTATTTTTCGGCTTCGCGATCAGCGAAAGGGTCTTGCGGGTTTTCATTAGTCATTGACAGTTTTTATCTCAATCTATATAGTGCGCGCTTCGTTGCCCAGGTGGCGGAATTGGTAGACGCGCTAGCTTCAGGTGCTAGTGTACTTATGTATGTGGGAGTTCGAGTCTCCCCCTGGGCACCATTCCGAGTTGTTCGTTTCTCATTACCCGACCTATTCTAACCGCATTGCGGTCTCCGGGTGAAATTTTCTCAGAACGGTAAATGTTGATTGCTTGCTGCAATGTGAGCCATGCGCTATCTTTCTTATGTGGTGAATTTGTCCCTCAAGTTCTGCTGCACAGGGCCGTTAACTGCATTAGCGGCATTAGGCCGATATTCTTTTTTGAACGAGAGCTGCGATGGCATCTTTAATTGACTCTATCGACGAACGCACCAAACTTGCGGGTACCAATCATTTGGAAGTGCTGTTGTTCAGCCTTGGCACCAACGATG
>JAWWAG010000175.1:0-3249 GCA_033721795.1 Methylophaga sp.
GGCCATTAGCCGAGCTCCGCAGGAATGTTCAGCCGCAAAGCATAATGCCTAATTAAGCTAATGTAAATACGAATGATTGTTATTAGCTAGTTTATTACTTTAGGTTAATGCCTTGATTTATATTACTGGGAGTAAAAACACTGAAAATGCGGAATACATATGCGGCATCGATATAGGTCTATTATCGACTTCTAATAAAGCAAATCATCAGGAGATGATGATGTTTGCCAAAAGCCACTCGATTGCATTCATTATTCTGGTCCTGCTAACAGTATGTTTAATCATTTAGCGGACTCAGCTTCGGTCAATGGTAAAAGACTATTTGAACGGCAAACTTGCCACTACGGGTGATTATCAGAGTGTATAGCTGATGTCGATATTCACTTATGGTGCGGGGTATATTTTCTACATCTGCTTTAAATCAACAAAAAAACAGATATCAGCATGCAAGCCGTTAATATACTCAGCGCTCTCAACACCAAATGATTTAAAAGACAGACACTTATAATTGCGGCCACTGATAGCAATCCCAGCCATAATACGATGCCCGCAGCAATACCCCAGACATTGCAGATCAATACCAGCGATAGCAATAACAGACAGCTTGCCGACAGCCGTAATAACCAGGCTCGATGTCTTGCCAGCCCACCTGATAATAATTGCTGGTGATGTTTGCTCATCGCCAGACTGAGTCCGGTCATTGCCAGTGTATTGAGTAGCAAACCTGCCAAAACCGGTTGGCTAATTAAAATCATTACACCCCTGCCTGTTGCGTTAAGAATTCTGATCGGGATTTGGCCTGCCGTTTGGTCATCATGCGCATAGTTTTTAACGCCAAGAGGCCGAAACCGATAACCGTTAACTCAACGCCTGCCGCCCGCCAATCCTGTTCAGCAAGATAGATTAATAAGTGCTCACCAACGGTTAAAGCGTTGATAACAGGTAACAACAGGCATAAGCCGGCAAAAACCAGCAACTGTTCACGCCAGGCCTGATTCACGGGCCGGATGGCACTATGCAGCAAGGTCAGTAACCAGACAGCAAAAAACAATCCGACTTCCCAGCCGGCGCGAGCAGCAATCTCCAGCGGTAACAGGCGGTTAATCCAGAAATAACTGACGCAGGCGATGAGTAATCCGCTAATCCCCGCCACATTCAATACATCAATCGTCCGGTAAACCCGTGATGTCGCTTTACCAAATTCATTGAGGGCCCGTTGCCGGCGTTTAACCATAAATAAAATCGAGCCACTGGCAATCATCACCGCGCCGGCCAAGCCCAGCAAAAAGTAAATCCACCGAACGGTATCACCACCGAAATTGGCAAAATGCAGTGTCCGCATGGCCCGTTGTGTGCGAAATGCAGCTCCCTGCGGCTCAGCACCGGGCGCTTCTATATGCCGCTGCTCACCACTAACTGCATCAAATTCAGCCATACCACTGCTCGGAAAAACCAGCCGGCCTTTTAAAGCGTCTGCATTAAATAAACCCAAGACGGTGAAGGTGGCACTGCTGTCGCCGGGATGCTCAACCCGGATAAATTGTCCGGGCTTGCCCATGGCCTGTTCTGACTTAGCAAATAATGCTGATAAGTCGGTTATTTCAGCCGGCTGATGGGTCATTTCCCGGGGCGCGGGACGTTCAAATACCTCAGCAAAAAAGGCGTCCGGACTATCGTAATGCGCAAAAATCGCTGCCGGCATATAAACCGATACAAATACCGCCAGACCAGTAAAGGCGATCATCAGCTGAAACGGTAAAGTCAGCACTCCGGACGCATTATGGGCATCCAGCCAGCTGCGTTGGCCTTTGCGGGCTCGAAAGGTAAAGAAATCCTTAAAAATTCGACGGTGAATAATGACGCCGCTAATCAGTGCCACCAGCATTAACAACGTAAAGAAACCCACGATCCAAACGCCCAGCATGCCCCTATGCAACTCAAAATGCATGTGTACAAAATGATGCCCACCCTGCGTATCTCTGTTCATACTGGCGGGCAGTAATTCGCCGGTATCGGGGTGTAATCTGGCCTCAAACGGAGTTTCGTCAGCATCCTGCCAAAATAATTTAATCGCCGGATCTTCCACATCAGGCAACGTGGCGAACCATAAATGGCCGTTCGGTTCGACTTTTTGCAGATAGGCCTGCGCCTTGGCCACGGCCGCCTGCCGGTCCGTCGCTGAATCCGGCTGATAGTTCATTTCAGCCAAAATGGCTGCCCGCTCAGGTTGCATCCAATGACTGATGGGGTCATCAAAAACCCCCAAAGACCCGGTAACAAAAATTACCAATAACATCCAGCCGGCAATCAAGCTGCCCCAGGTATGTAACGCTGCCATTGACTGGCGAAAATAAGATTTTTCAGGCGCAGGCATCAGTTCATTCCCTTGCTTAACAACCAAGCGATGGCGATTAGAATCACGCTGGGGCCGATCATACCCAGCCATGCGCGTTTGACATCCTGCCGCGCATAGACCCATATAATTGCCAGCGGATAAACGACAAAGCTGAACAGACTGGCTGTTATCACCGCCTCAGTTTTACTGAGCGGTAAAATTGCCGATAAGAACAAAGTGCTGGCAGAGGCCAGCAAGTAACCACCGAAAATGGCTGCCAATGCCTGCAGGCTGATGGCCAGTGGTTTTGACTTCAAAATGCGAACTCCCAGAAAGCACTTAATGGCGTTGAAGGCGCATTTTACACGCAACTAAACTAAAAGCGAATAGTTCTTATTTAGTTTTACAAATAAAATCTGTAAACGCTTTCCCCGACCGTTTTCAGCGTAGTTATTGGCATTAGATTGCCTTAGTAATCGAGCCGGATTACTGTTATTCATAACAGAAAATATATTTATATTGTCCGTTATCAGCCAGCGTATAGTGAATGCCGAATTGGCCAATTACTGACCTCACATCATGTCAAACGCAAACACGTCAAATAACCACCCTTTAAAAGCATTGGTTATGCGGCTGATTGATTTGGCACAGCGCTATCCGTGGGCAATCGCATTGTTCGGTTTTGTTTCCGGTACTGCCAGTTATTTTATGGTCGAACGCAGTACACAACTCGCCCAGTTTTTAACGATTTTATTGTTGGTCAGCTGGTTGATTTTATTGCTTGAAAAAGGCCTGCGCGTGCGGTTTTTTAATCGCTTTGGACTCGAATTTCCGCCAGCCGTAATGCATTACCTGACGCAGTTGGTACATCAGGAAAGTTTGTTTTTTACCCTGCCGTTTTTTCTGGCAGTAAC
>JAWWAG010000176.1:0-3241 GCA_033721795.1 Methylophaga sp.
ATGGCATCCTGATGAAATTTGGCCTCTTCTCTCGATTTAAACCCGCTGGAAATCAATACCGCACCACCGACACCACCAGCTATGACAGCGACATCCCGACCAACATTCGGCCGTGTCGAACTGCCACTCACTGCTGCGGCCACTGCCGCTGCTACTAAGGCAACCCCGCCGAGAATTTTCAAAGCGCTTTTGGTTTTGGCTTCTTTTCGCAATTGCAACTCGGTGGCACTGGCTTCCTGCCACGCTAAATAACTGTCATCCATCTGCTCAGAAAAATTGCTGTAATTCTGCTGTAAGTTATCTACAAATAATTGCTCACGCACCCGAATGGATTTAACCCGTTCAAACATGGGATCGGCATCACTGGGAAGCCCCATAAGTTCGATTTCCCGACCACTGGTATCCAGATAATCACTGAATGCTTCTTCATTAAAGCTCATGGCAAAGCGCAGATCCGCAATGGATTTTAGTTCCGCCAAATGACTTTGTTGCTGTTCTAACAATGCTTCAATGATGACTGCTGCGGCTTCATCAAATGCTGGCTGATAGGGATCCAAACCGTCATTGCGGGGATTTTTATAAAAGCCTTCGTGAACTTCATGTTCGATGGTTTCATTCAGCCATTGTTTATTACTGGCATCAACGGCATTGAGACTGAACTCAACCTCCTGCCCATTGGATTCAATGATTTCACCGAGCACATACAAATCACCCGATGCGGTGCTGTTAGGCGTAACCCTGACAGCGCCAAACATGTCACTGTCATCCAGTGCCTGTTTCAATTGATAGGCAAACCGGTTGGCTTCGGCTCTGCGCAACTCCGGCCAGATGCCATCTTCTTCGTAATTCACTTGTGCATCTGAAAGCCCTGGTGAAAATACCGGTATCACTACATCCAGTTTGACGCCCTGATAGCGCTCGGCTTCAGCCTGATTGTAACTTGATGCCGGCTGCGGCCCCGTTGGCACCGACTTCACCGTCGATGGCGCGCAGGCCACCAACAAATGCACTGAAATAAACAAATAAACCATTAGCTTCAGTGGCGCTTTCATCATTTGGCTATTCAACAACGTCTAATCCTTTATATTTGCGGTATTCATTCCAGAGTTTTTTGCGAATCTCCGGATCGGTTTCAGCTTCAGCTGCCAGACGAATTTGTGCCGCAATGGCATCGTCATTATTGGCAGCGGGAATATCTTCAGGTATAGCGCCATTTCGGGCACTGGCGGGTGATTCCATCATAGCGGACTCGCTGTCCTGCATATCCTGTTCAGCCATTGATGGCGGTATTTCCAGTGCCGGATCAGTTCCCTGCATTTCCTGACTGGCTGTGGCGCTGTTTTCTGACAGGCCATCACTTTGCGCGCCATCCGCACCGGCACCAGCACCGCTGTCATTATTACTGGCACTTGAAGATGATGACTGATTGGCGAGTTCACAGTTTTCGAAACGATTAATTGAGTCGTAAAAAGCCTTTTCCATCAGAACAATGCGTTCGGCGCGGCTTAAAGACGGATCATCACGATAGCGAATATCTGCCTCACCACAATCTGTTTCTGCAGTTTGTTCATCATCAGCTACCAGCATAAATGGCCAAAGCATCAGCACTGTTAAGCTGAGCCATACATTGCTTTTTTTTAAAATTTGATGCCCTGAATACGCCATTTATTCCCTTTATCACCCCATGAAAAATAGCTTGAGACTAGCCGATGTTAACTGGTTTTAATTTTTGTCAGCAAAGCCTTGCAATAAGTTTTCAACGTTACGTGCCAAAAGCCTAAATCCCATTCTATCGGCAATCCGCTCGCACATCATGGTTGTTTACCTGATTTTTCGATGATTCGCCCGACAGGTCCTTATGCTGATACATTATTGGTAAACTTTGAATAAGCTAAAGGGGCAAAACAATGAAACCACAGGCGACGATTGAAAAAACGTCAACCGATGAACAAGCCGGTTTTACACTCCTTGTAGAAGAAAACGGTGAGTTAACCCAGGTTGATAAACTTTTTGACGATTATCAAGCAGCTTTGGACTATATGCTGGCGCAAGGATGGCAGCTAAAACGCAACGCTCCTGCAGGTTCGTTGCATGTCGATGTCCGTTTCAGAAAGCCTTAAAAGGAAAACAATAATTTCAGCGCCAGTAACACAAAAATCAGTGCCGTCAGTCGACTCAGATAAAGCTGCAGCATTGGGTTTTGCCTGAGCAAGTGGCCAATCTCGGCGGCGATCATTGCGATGCCACTGAAAATCAATAATGAAACCACGCCAAATATAGCGCCCAATAAGAAAATTTGTGGTGCTACCGGCCCGAAGTTGATATCGGCAAATTGTGGCAAGAAAGCCAGAAAAAAAATGCTGACTTTGGGATTGCTGATATTCATGAAAATGCCACGTAAATACAGCGCTTTATCACTCAGTGCTGTCTCATCACTCTCCAGCGTTGGCAACGGACGGCTTAAAGTCTGCCAGGCGAGATAAAGTAAATAGCCTGCACCCAGTGTCCTTAAAAAAACAAAGGCCCAGCTTGATGTTTGTAATAACGTGGCAACGCCAAGCGCCACAACGCTTGTATGAAAAATCAGTCCGGTGCATAACCCCAGCGTAATCAGAATACCACTGCGTTTGCCATAGAGAGTCGATTGTGTCATCACAAAGATATTATCCGGCCCGGGCGCAATGGCCAGCAATGCCGAGGCAACAGTAAACGGGATTAATGATTCAACTGGCAGCATTTATGTAAAGGAAAGTAAAATTAAATCAATAGTTTGTACCACTTCACATTCTTCTGATATGAATGTGTCTGGATCTGCTCTTACTTGCGATAATACACGTGTGAATTCTTGATCAACGGAGCGGTTATGAAAAAAGTTAAATATCTGATGTTAGCGATGCTGCTGACCACATTGCCGGTGATGGCGGATAGTTCTGAAACTCTTGATGCTGCAATTGGCGGTGCTATTGGAGGTGGCCTGGGTGCAGCTGTTGGGAATGAAGTGGGCGGACGTGATGGAGCGATTATTGGCGGTGCAATTGGTGCCGGTGCGGGCGCCGCAGTGACCACAGATGGTGATGATCGTCGGGATCATGATGGTCGTATTTATATTGATGATGGTCATCGCGGTCATTGCCCGCCGGGCCATGCCAAAAAAGGTCATTGTTAATTTTTTGATTAATTATGAGCCCGGCAAGTCCGGGCTTTTTTATATCTGCCGTGAATGAATTCAGGATTATGATTG
>JAWWAG010000177.1:0-3203 GCA_033721795.1 Methylophaga sp.
AGCCGGAATTTTTCGTAATCTACCTGACTGATTTCTTGCGATTGCAACATACTGAATTCTTTTGTCATTCCTTTGGTATCTATCAATGTTTACGTAGTTAACGTCTAATGTTGTTAAATATTTAATTACTTGCTCGCGACTGTGGTTACCAGCATATGAAAAATTCTCTAAAACTGAAACATATACTTATCACCGGCTGTTCCAGCGGTATTGGTCTTGATGCAGCTATAACCCTTCATAATCGTGGCCACTTGGTTGTAGCCAGTGTCCGTAATACCCCTGATTTAGCACGATTTACCGCAATGGGTATTGATGCGGTGGTGTTGGACTTGGATGATGATATATCTATCTCAAGTGGCCTTAATCACACACTGCAAAAGCTAAACGGCCGAATAGATGTACTGTTTAACAACGCCGCTTTTGGCCAGCCCGGCGCAGTTGAGGATTTAAACCGCCAGATTTTACAGGCGCAGTTTAATACTAATGTGTTCGGTACCCAGCAATTAACCAACCAGGTGATCAAAATCATGCGCCGGCAAGGAGGGGGGCGCATTATTTACAATAGCTCAGTACTGGGACTGGTGGCTATGCCCTATCGCGGCGCCTATAACGCCAGTAAGTTTGCTCTCGAAGGTCTTGCCGACACATTACGAATGGAATTACGTGGCACGGGCATTTCAATCAGTTTGATTGAACCAGGGCCAATTATCAGTGCGTTTCGTGCCAATGCTTTTGCCAAATATCAGCAGCATATTGATAAAGAGAACAGTGCACACCGTCAGGTTTATCAGGCCATGGAAAACCGGCTTACTAAAACGGGTCCAGCAGCGCCGTTTACCTTGCCCGCTTCAGCAGTGACCGAAAAATTGATTCATGCCATTGAGGCAAAACAGCCAAAGACCCGTTATTTTGTTACCTTTCCGACTTATTTACTGGCAACTTTAAAGTGGTTATTACCTGACAGGTTGCTCGACTTCGTGCTGCAAAAAATTTCTGAAAACGAATCGAAATAAAGCAAGAAATGGTGATATTTTATGCAGAAATTATATGAACATTCACTTTAAGGACTCATGAATGTCAAATCCATCGGGGCGAAGCTTACAGTGGCAAGCTATTACCAATAATTTTTTGGGCAACATACTGATTGGTCTTCTGCCGTTGAGCATTGCTGCAATACTTGTCTACACGCAATACAGTAATTTAATTAATATCAGAGATTTATTGGTTTATTTTGTACTCGCCGTTGGTTTGCTATTCATTTTCTCAGCCATTTGGTCTTCATTTTTATTCTGGCGCAACAAAAAAGCCTTTTATGCGATTGAACAGGTTACGTATGCCCTGCCCCTTTTATCAGCAAAAAAATTCGACGAAGCCAAATCCGTCATATTGAATATGCAGGCAGCAGCTAAATACCCGGAAATATTTGAATTACATCGTGCCACAAGCCAACTGAGTGAAATATTGGAACAATTCGACCTGAATGTTCAGAAGCGAGCACAGTTAAATCAAGCCAATACATCAGAAATCAAAAGTGAACGGGACTTTATCAAAAGTCTTTTGGATACAGCACAGCTCATCATCATGACCATGAGTCATGACTTCAAGATAACTTTATTTAACGATCATGGTGAAAAACTAACCGGGTTCGCTGAGTCTGAAATCATCAATACAGATGTGGCCAGGATGTTTCCTGCCGGTAATTGGCAGGAGGCTAAAACACGTTTTAACGAATTATTGGCAGGCAATATTCACATTGCCCATCAGGACGGTGAGTTAATTGATAAAAATGGCCATATCAAACAGATATCCTGGCTGCATTCCTATTTAGAAAGCGAGAATAGCAATGCCGTGATTCTTTCCGTAGGTCTCGATATGACAGAGAAAAAAGAGGCTGAAAAACGTATTGTCTGGATGGCTGAGCATGATCCTCTGACTGATCTCTGTAACCGTCGCAAATTTTTGGAAGAGTTCGAGAAATCATTGCGCGGCGCCATTCGTTATAATCACAACAATACATTGCTTTATCTCGATTTAGATCAATTCAAAGATATTAACGATACCTGCGGTCACCGTGCTGGAGATGAGTTACTCACACTTGTTGCCAAAACATTGAAAAGGGTGACTCGCTTTACCGATTTGGTTGCCCGTCTAGGTGGTGACGAGTTTGCTGTGCTTATGCCAGAAAGTGATAACGTTGGCGCAGGAATATTAGCCCAAAAAATATTACAAGAGCTCAGTTCGATTCAGCTTGAATATGGCAGCGTTCGTCACAAGATATCGGCAAGTATCGGTATCGTGCATTACCCGTTACATGACGCTGATATTCATGAATTGCTTTCATACGCTGATCTGGCAATGTACAACGCAAAAACCAGTGGCAAAAATAAATTCCATGTTTTCTCACCTGATGATCGAATTCGTGAAGAACTGGAAGACCGGGTGTTTTGGAAACACAAAGTTGAAGAAGCACTGGAAAATAATAATTTTGTACTGCATTACCAGCCCATTTTAGATATCAAGACCAACACCATTGAGCATTATGAAGTCTTGATAAGAATGCACCATCCAGAGACAGGGGATATGAGTTTGCCAGGCAAATTCATTGAAGTGGCCGAACAGGTGGGTCTGATTCGGCAAATTGATAAGCTGGTTGTCAGTACCGGCATTGCAAAACTTGCGGCATTACATAAAAAGGGTATTAAAGCGCGTTTTGCCATCAACTTATCTGCCTCAATAATCGATGCAGAAATGTTGTTACCCTTTATAAAAACACAACTTAAAAAACACAACGTCGACCCGCAGACACTCATATTTGAAGTTACAGAAACGGCTGCTGTCAGTAATTTACAGCAAGCTAAATTAGCGATGCATGCCATTAGAGCTCTAGGTTGCAAGTTTTCCTTAGATGATTTTGGGGTAGGATTTTCATCATTTAATTATATTCGTGAACTGCCGGTCGATATCATCAAAATTGATGGCATTTTTATCAAAGATCTCGACAAAAATGCTGATGACCAGTTGTTTGTCAAAGCACTGGTAGATGTTGCCAAAGGCCTCGGTCGCAAAACCATTGCCGAGTTTGTCGAAAACCGCGCCGTTTTAACCTTACTGCGCACTTACGGTGTTGATTTTGCCCAGGGTTATTACATCGGCCGCCCAGCCCCAAAAGTGTTAACCCATACTGACTGGCAGGCTGCTGACCA
>JAWWAG010000178.1:0-3154 GCA_033721795.1 Methylophaga sp.
GCACGCTGCCCTGTCACGTAGCTGGGCGCAATCATGGTAAAGGTCACGCCAAAATTTTCCCGGCAGACACGATTGGCTTCTTCTTCAGTTTGCGCTTCCTGATTAAAATCATTACTGGCAAAACCAACTACCATCAGGCCCTTATCTTTATATTTTTGATGCAGTGCTTCCAGACCTTCAAACTGTTTGGTATAGCCACAGTGACTGGCGGTATTGACGACCAGAAGCGGTTTATCAGCGGCAACATCACATAAATTAACGGTCTCTTTAGAATGCAATTTGGGCAGATCGTAATCCAAAAACGCCGGACACTGACTTTCGGCATGACTTGAAAATGAGAGCAACAACAAAGCAGCAAAAGCAGAAACACGCATCATAAAATTTCCTTGATAATGACTAAAACATTCAATATCAGAAGATGAACTGCTGACTGTGAAAAATTTGTCGAGCTGTCGTTAACAATCCTAGTCCAGATATACCTCATCCTCTTTGGCATCCACCGGCAAGCGGTTTGCTCCCCACGTCCGATGCACACGATCCGTCACACTTTGTAATTCGCCATCACTGACCAGAGCCAATTCACCCGGCTCCAACGGATCGGAATGGAAAATATATAAGCGTGAAGCGAACTCTTCAAAAGGCAAGGACGATTCGCCGAAACGCTCGGAATTGCCTGCGGTACTTACCACCACATCATCGCCCCAGTTCTGCCCACTGTCATTGTTAGGATTATAGAAATACACCCGCATGACTTTTTGCGGATCCAGAGCCACCCTAAGAATTGTGATGGCATGCCAGCCGATAAAACGTGAAGCACTGTCGGTAGCTGCAATCCCGGCTGGTTGTGGATGAATCAACGGCTGATTGCCGTTGTAATAAGGATGATAACTGGCATAAAAATGACGTAAAAAATCATCTAACTGGAATAACTGTCCGTTAGTCACATCGACATTAATACTGAAACCGCGGCCACACCACCAGCCATGAAATTCCGGATTTATCCAACGATGCGGATCGCCTTCTCTGCCTATACAGCGACGCCCCATCTCGGCATAGATGCGATCCAAATGCGGCACCAATAATAACGACAGTGGATCTAAGTCCATTGGTAATTCCCTGGCAACCCCCGATTGACTGGCAACTGATGAAATTGACTGACCTTCAAAATGCATAATGACTTCATCATCACGTGCTGCCCAAACCAGCATCTGCAACAAATAATCTGGATCATTGTAAGCCCACATGGAAATCGCTCTGGCTGACTGGCAGGTAGGGTTATTGCCTTGACCAACCCCCAAAGGCTGCCCCAAAACACATAACACCCCTTCCATCAACCGTGCACTGGCCGAAGGCTGGTTGCCATACAAACTTTCCAGACGCTGAACTGCCGATTCAGACAGCGGCAATGCCAATTGTCGCCATAATGCAGGCGCTACCGGTGGTTGATACAAAATGCAGCGTTCCAGCATCAAAGCCAGTCCATAAACTGACTGCGCCGTTTCCGGATGTACGGCAAAATCGATCAGGGCATGGACTAAATCACTGTAGCTCAGTAAACAATCGCGTCCAGTACTCGATAGACCCAGCGCTTCGGATAATAAATGATCGCTATGCTGCTCAAGATATCGTATTAAAAACGCATGGTAAGGTGAGACCAGACCAGTATCGTGCATCGCACGGGCGCAGCCCGTTGCCTCAAATTGCAGGGCGGCGACATCCATGCCTTCCAGTCGCTGTAAATAGATTTCAAAACCCGGATCCTCGCGGCTGGCCTGCGTCGGTCCATATAAGCTGCTGATCAGCCGATCTGCGCCATGACCGCTATTGCCTAAATCAATTTCGGGATTTTGCCGGCATAGGGCGATCTGCAAAATCATATGTTTAATGCTATCGACCTGAATCGGTCGCTGTTGCAAAATCCGCCAGATTTCATCAATCAGTTGTTCAATGATGTGCTGGTAACCGATTTGCTCTGCCAGATGCTGCAATAAATGCCGGCTGATCTGCGCCATCCGTCCTTGCAGCTCACGTTCCGCTTCATCAGGCGGTGAAAAAATACGTTGCAAATTAATGGCTAAAACTTGCCTTAAAAAATGATGCGCTTGCTCAGCCGAAATGCCGGGATGCAAATAATCTTCTTTGGCAATTGCCAGCATACGTAGCTGACTTAGGACTTCGATAACTAGTGTATCGGCATCGGCACTTTTTAAAGCCGCTGTGCTTAAGGTTGGCAACAAAATTTGCGGATGATCATAATCCGAATTTTTAAATACGCCTGCCGCCTCGATCTCTGGTATTACAGCTTCAATACGGGCACAGCCATCCGGTAAATACAAAATCCGTTTCACCGCATCAAATACCCGTCTGACTCTGGTTGGCTTGGCAAAGTCTTGTGCTTTGGCGAGCGCCTCAATGGCATCTGTTAATTTAGCGTTTAACTGTGCCTGTTGTTCAGTCCTGTTGTCAGTGATGGGTTCAATCAAACTGATTCCTTAACTTTATTGGCGGGTAATCATTTTACTCAAACATAGAAATCCAATGATTCCTGATGTTTTAACAAATTCCGCATGGTTTCCGGATTGTCGCCAAAAAAGTATACCAAACCCCAGTGCGTTCCGAAGGCCGTCCGCTTGGTCACGGTCTCTTCGAGTGGTGAGGTCAGTTCATGGAAATCAAAGTATGGATGGTCTTCTGTTTCCTGTGGAATTTCCAGACGGCTAACAACGCGGCGGCGCGGATATACGCCGAAACAACCAGCATGACCTTTAGCATCCACCACTTCGGTCGGGAAGAAATCAGCGATTTCCTGCTCGGTGGTTTTAGGATCAAATGCCAGGATCAAACCCTGATAGGCATTAAAACCATAGGCCCGCTCCAACAGCTCAAATACTTTAAAACCCGGCGGCCGGTAAGCGACTTCACCAAAGTACATTTCACCATCGCTGGTAACAAAATACTCTGGATGCACAAAGCCGAATTCGATATCAAAGGTTTTAATCAGCTTTTCGATCTGTTCAACAATTTGTGGCCGGTAATGTTCAAGATCAGGGGTTGCCGGCACAAATACCGAATAGCCAAGGGTGACATACTCAGAAATATTCAAAAACTGAATTTTGCCGTTGTGAACCCAAGCCTCAACGGCAAACTCCCAACC
>JAWWAG010000179.1:0-3124 GCA_033721795.1 Methylophaga sp.
CTGTTTATCTATCTTGTCGGACTCGGGTTGATGGCGTTGCATTTGTGGCATTCTCTACCGAATGTTTTACAAACACTGGGTAAAACTTCGAAACAATATTTGTGGCTGAGTACGGCGCTGGTCGCAGTGTTAGTTGCTGGTTTTGCCGTGGTGCCGGTAATGGCTTACTGGAGCGTGTCATGATCGATGACATTCAACTCGACGGCCAATGTCCCAAAGGACCACTGGATCAGCGCTGGACGCAGCATAAATATAATCTGCGAATCGTCAGTCCCGCCAATCGTAAACATTATCGAGTGATTGTTGTGGGAACGGGGTTAGCCGGGGCATCGGCTGCAGCATCGCTTGCCGAAATGGGCTATCAGGTCAAAACCTTTTGTTATCAGGACAGCCCGCGCCGTGCCCACAGTATTGCCGCCCAGGGCGGTATCAATGCTGCCAAGAATTATCATAATGATGGTGACAGTGTCTGGCGGCTGTTTTACGACATGATTAAGGGCGGTGACTTTCGGGCACGTGAATCCAATGTATTCCGCCTGGCTGAATTGAGCACGTCGATTATCGATCAGGCAGTGGCACAGGGTGTGCCGTTTGCCCGAGAGTACAGTGGCTATCTGGCCAATCGTTCTTTTGGGGGCGCCCAGGTGTCACGAACATTTTATGCCCGTGGTCAAACGGGTCAGCAATTATTGCTCGGTGCTTATCAGGCAATGAGCCGACAAATTGCCGGTGGTCATATCACGCATTTTTCGCGTACCGAAATGCAGGATTTGATCATGATTGATGGTCATGCCAAAGGTATTATTGCCCGTAATTTACTGACCGGTGAGTTAACCAGCCATCTCGCTGATTGTGTGCTGCTTTGCACAGGTGGTTATGGCAATGCGTATTATTTATCGACCAATGCCAAAGGTTGTAATACCTCAGCAATTTGGCGGGCGCACAAGCATGGTGCTTTGTTTGCCAATCCCAGTTTTACCCAGATCCATCCGACCTGTATTCCGCAGCATGGTGAATTGCAGTCAAAACTCACGTTGATGAGTGAATCTCTGCGTAACGATGGCCGCATCTGGGCACCAAAAAATCCGGCTGATTGTGGCCGTGATCCGCGCGAGATTCTGGAGCAGGATCGTGATTATTTTCTGGAACGCATGTATCCGGCATTCGGTAATCTGGTGCCACGTGATATTGCCTCCCGGGCGGTTAAACACATCTGTGATGAAGGTCGCGGTGTCGGCCATGAAATTAACGGCCAGAAACTGGGCGTTTATCTGGATTTTGCTGATGCTATTAAAGAGCAGGGCATTGACGCGATTAATGAAAAATACGGCAACCTGTTTGATATGTATCAGCGGATTACTGCAGAAGACCCAACGCAGGTGCCGATGCGGATTTATCCGGCGGTGCATTACACCATGGGCGGGCTGTGGGTCGATTACAATCTGATGACCAGTATTCAAGGTTTGTTTGCCGGCGGTGAAGCCAATTTTTCTGATCATGGTGCCAACCGGTTGGGTGCCAGCGCATTGATGCAAGGCCTGGCCGATGGTTATTTTATTTTACCGGCGACGGTGTCTGATTACCTGGCGCGACAAAAGCCGCTGGCCGATGATGATTATCCGGAAGTGGCGCTGGCGATGGACCAGGTCACTGACCGGTTGAAATTATTGCTCAATGCGCCTGAACCGAAACACACGCCGGATTATTTTCATCGGCAATTGGGTCAGTTGTTGTGGGATAACTGCGGTATGGCGCGTAACGCCGCAGCGCTGCAAAATGCGCTTGATGACATTAAAACGCTGCGTCAGCGATTCTGGCGCGAGTTGAAAGTGACCGGCAGTGATAAACAATTAAATCAGACCCTGGAACGGGCGGGGCGAGTCGCTGATTTTATGGAATTGGCCGAGCTGATGTGTCTGGATGCCCTGCAGCGTGAAGAATCCTGTGGTTGTCATGCACGGGTCGAGCATTTAACGCCTACCGGCGAAGTTCAACGTCGTGATATTGATTTTTCCTATGTTTCAGCCTGGCGTTATAGCGGCAACGTTAGTAAACCATCCCTTATCAAAGAGCCGCTGCATTTTGATTTTGTCAGTCCCGGCATACGGAATTACCAATGAATTTTATTTTGCATATTTGGCGTCAGACAAGTCCGCAGGAAACGGGTGAATTTGTCCGTTATCAATTAGATGTCGCCGAGGATTCATCGTTTCTGGAAATGCTTGATGCGCTTAATGAGCATTTAATCGAGGCCGGTGAACAGCCGGTGGCGTTTGATCATGACTGCCGTGAGGGTATTTGCGGTAGTTGTAGTCTGGTCATTAATGGTGAGCCGCATGGCCGTCATAAAGCCACCACCAGTTGTCAGCAGTATATGCGTGATTATCGGGATCAAAATGAATTGTGGATTGAACCATGGCGGGCAGCCGCGTTTCCGGTGATTAAAGATCTGGTCGTTGATCGCAGCGCTTTTGATCGGATTATCCAGGCGGGCGGTTATATTCCGGTGCGAACAGGTGCTGCGCCGGAAGCCAATACTCTGCCGATTGCCAAACAAGTGGCCGATAGTGCCTTTGATGCCGCGACCTGTATTGGCTGCGGAGCCTGTGTGGCAGTATGTCCTAATGCTTCTGCGACCCTATTTATCGCTGCCAAAGTCAGTCATTTATCCAGTTTGCCGCAAGGGCAACTGGATAAAAAACGACCGGCGAAAATGCTGGCCCGAATGGAAGCTGAGGGCTTTGGCAGCTGCAGTAACTATCGCGAATGCGAGCGGGTCTGTCCGAAACAAATCCGTACTGACACCATCAGTAAAATGAATCAGCTGTTATATCGGGGTTAATAACTATTCCGGTTTAATGAATTTTAGGGTCATCCGATCGCTTTCGCCGATTTGACGGTACTGTTCCTTATTGGCTTCTTCAACGCGCAAATTAGGTAGCAAGCTCCAAACCCCATTAGGATGATCGGTATCATCGGCTGGGTTGGCATTGATATCGGACTTTGCAGCCAATTTAAATCCGGCTTTTTCAGCCAGTTCAATGACCAGTGCTTCGGTTAAATAGCCGGATTTTTTCATGGTCGCCACATCGGTACCCGGTTTGGCGCGATGATCAGTGACGCC
>JAWWAG010000180.1:0-3098 GCA_033721795.1 Methylophaga sp.
AAACCTGAACACCACAGGCAACAATCTGATTATACCGCCACCGCGGCCACCACGAATGCCAGATATCCGCGAGTTACGCCGGTCAATGATGTTGTTACTTTTGTTTCGGCCACGCCATTTCATGAGAAGCGTCCATGATTGATTATTCATGGATAGTAGCAGAGTCCTCGATAATTACTTTGCCACCATTAATTTAACGAGCCGCGATTTATGAGGTATCAAATTAATTATCGACGGCAGGATATTAGCCTACAGATTTAACAGACAAGGATCGCTGAGCCGCCACTAAACTGGCCCCAAAAAAAAGCCCTGCAAGCGCAGGGCTTTTTCAGCAGTTAAATTAAACGATTATTTCTTAAGTTTTTCCAGCATTGCCTGTACTTCTTTGCCAGCAATTTCTTTACTGCCAAGACCAATGGCAATTGCAGCACCAACAGCCACAGCACCTAACATTAGACCAAAGGCAATATTAATGATGTCTTGTGCCAGACCTAGTTGCCGTAAAGCCATTGCAATGGTCAGGAACAAAATTGCCACACTGGCCAGACTGGATGCCGCAGACGGCATACCTGCATCGGTGATCAATGTTTTAACTTTACGGGCAACATAAATACCGATAGCCAGAATCAATGCAGCCAGAATCACTTGAACTGTAAAGGCAATGATGGCAGTAACAATCGCACTGAGTGGATCAAAATTAATCAGTTCTGTTGCACCAAGAACGGCAAACAAAATCACACCAATCAATACTAAACCGCCGGCAAACTGACTCGGCGTGCGTTCAGTATTCATTTGGACACCAAGGTTGGTTACCATTTTATTGAAGCCTGCTGCGGTTAGCAGATCGGTGACCAACTGTGCCACTAGCTTACCAATGTAATACGAAATACCAATGACTAATGCCGCAGCTAAGATGCCTGGAATGGCAGCGAAGATCATTTGGATCATATTTTCAGCTGGTGCAGAGATAGCAGCAATTTTAAGTGCATCCAGCGACTGTACGATAATCAGTAACAGAATAAATGTGTAAGTTATCGTGCCGATTAATTCAGAAAATTTAGTTTCCAATCCACTTCGCGCACTCAGGTTATCAATACCTGCAGCGGCCAACAAACTACTGACGACTTGTTTGACCAGGCGAGCAACAAAATAACCAACGACAAAGATGAGTAACGCAGAAAGGATATTTGGTAAGAAGCTAAATAATTTAGCAAACATATCCTGTAGTGGAACAACCAGACTTTCAATTTGCAGTGCGCCCAGAATCATCGGTAAAAACAACAAGAAAACAAACCAATAACCAGCCTGGGCGAATGATTTGCTTACCGTTATATTATTTTCATCTGATTCTTCAAGGCTGTTTAAACGTTCGTCAAGCTTAGTAAAAGAAGAGGCTTTTTCGATGGTTTTTTTAACAATCGCTGCGAGTATCCATGCGATTAACAATAATCCCAGTGCCGCACCTAATTTAGGTAAAAAGGCAAAAATTTGTGTCAGCAGGTTATTTAATGGCTGAGACATCGAGGTCAAATCCAGCTTCTCGAAAAACGTCAAAAAGCCAAAGCCCATGATGATCCAGAACGTGGTTGTAGAAACAACTTTTTCGATAGGAAAGTTTTCTTTTAATCCCACTGTTTTTGTGAATTTATTATCGATATCAGTATTCAGTAAAACGCGATGAATGAGACTTTTCACGACCCTGGCTATAATGTAAAAACCAATTAAATAGAGTACAGCGATAATAAACTGGAATATCGCTCCGTCGTATTGATGCCAAAAACCTGTAATTTCTTCCATGGTGACCTCTTATTGTATTTAAGTTACACGCGACTTACCCTAGCGCGACTCACCTTAGATGTCCAAAAAGATTATGAATTTTATGCTGATTAGCACTTGGCTACGCTTTAATATCGGTAATTCACAAGAAATACCCATAAATGTACCGATATTGATGTAAAAGTTGGTAAAAAGCGTTTTTAGCGGGAATTTGACGACAATTTGCAGAGCAAATAGCTAAAATCAAGTCGTTTGATGAAGTCAGACTTCATTTAAAGAACGTATCGATACCATGCCCAATTTTCATGGCGATTTAAAATAAGTTTTTGATTACCCGATTAGTTGTAGCATATTGTTTGCATGCCAGACATTGTCTGGCGTGCAAACCCACATAATTTGCTGTTAACAGCTGGAATAGAACGTTATTAAAAGCTAACGTAAGCTTCGGCTGAACAAATTCAGCGCCAGCTGATAACCAATGGCTGCTGTTTGCGCATCATAACGACCGCCATCGCCTTCATCACGCATAAACGCATGCTCGGCATTAAACTCATGCCAGGTGAAGGTAATATCCGTTTTATTGAGTGTTGCGTAGATTTTATCGAGGCCTTCGCGGGGGACGTGGTTATCTTGTTTGCCCCAAATCATCAGCAATTCGCCTTTGATATCATCGAGGCGTTCCATGCTGTGTTGGCCCGGCCGATTCGGAATATTCTGGTTATGTAAGTCGGTGGCATAAAAACACGCAGTACCTTTGACCTCTGGCTGTAACGCCGCGCGAAATGCCAGGTGACCACCAATGCAATAGCCCATGGCACCAAAGTGGCCGTTGCACCAATCCTGTTGCTGTGCGTATTGGATTGCCGCGGCATTATCAGAATCGTAACCCTGCACATCTTTGGTCATTTTATCGTTATTGCCTTTTTCACGACCGGCATCATCATAGCCGAGCACGGTGCCAATCGGATTCAGCTCATGAAAAACTTCCGGCACCATCACCGCATAACCATGACTTGCCATAAAGCGGGCTGCACGTTCAATCGGGCCGGTTTGCTGAAAGATTTCTGAATAAAACAAAATCACCGGATAACTGCCATCACTTACCGGGCGGTGAATGTAACTACGCATGACACCGGTGGGTGTGTCCAGATCAACAAAATGGCTTTGGATTTTCATGATGAGCTCTTCTTGGTTGCAAAAAATAATGGCGGTCATTGTACAACGACTTATAAGTGACATGAATGATTGCAACGCCACATAATACAAAGCCCGGAGCAACTTTTTCTGAGCGTTTGTCACAGTTGCTGTAACAAAGCTGGGGT
>JAWWAG010000181.1:0-3012 GCA_033721795.1 Methylophaga sp.
GGCTGCCATAAAAATGGCAACCGGCTCACTGATCAGTTAAAAATACTCATTATGGTTTTTCGATAGCCGCAGCGACTTTGGCAGAAACCAGACCAAATACCGCACCGAGCACCGTTGAAATAACAATAATAACAACCGGATTGCCTAAACTGACTGCCGTGGTGCTGGCTGCATTTGCCGTTTGCAGACCATAAGCTGCCGTTGCCGCATAACCATAAACATTGGCAGGTACCGACGATAACAAATTAAAACGCGCAACTATTACCAGTAAAAACACAGTCACGGCAATATAAATCGCCGGGCCAGCCGTACCTGGCAATCCCAGGGGATTTGTGCCGGCCAGTAACAAGGCAATCCCGGCAATCACCGCACCGTAACTCATACCCACAATGGTTTTTTGCAGAGCAGCTGTATCAGCACCGGTATGAAAAAAACATCCCCAGGCGATGAACCCGGCCCACACAGCAACAAATCCCGCCAGAGGCCCTAATGCCAGAAATGCCCAGATACCGCCTAACACAGCGATACTTAACGATAACGCAGTAAGTTTAGACATCGTTGTCTCCCGTTATGATGTATTAAGTTTTCACAAACCGATCACCTAATCATGTTCACAGGCTGCCCGGTGAGCAGCTTGCGGACTGATAGTAATCAGAAATGCATCACAAAGTAAACAAATTTGCACCAATGTTGTGCAATATTAACGGGGATAAGAGGTTACGCGTGGACCGGTTTCTTACCGGGAAAATCATCAGCAGTACTGACAACAACCTGATTACGACCTGCCTGTTTTGCCTGATAAAGGGCTTTATCGGCTGCTTGCAATAAATTATCCGGCGCCGCGGTTTCACCCTGCCAGCAGGCAATGCCGACAGAAATCGTTAGCGCATCAAGAGGTTTTCCCTTATAAATAATGGTTTTAAGGGCCACTTTATTTAATAAAGCCTGCGCCCGGCTCAGCACATCTTCTAGAGACGCGCCGGGTACCACTACCACAAATTCCTCACCGCCAAATCGACAGGGAATATCCGTTTCACGGAAATGCTCAAGCATAATTTTGGCGACGGTCCGAAGCGCCATATCACCGGCATCATGGCCATAAAGATCATTAAACCGTTTGAAATGATCAATATCACACATCAGTAATGCCAGCGAACGCTGGTTACGGAGCGCGATATGTTGCTCGCGCAGCAACGCTTCATCAAAAAACCGCCGGTTTTTCAGCCCGGTCAGCGCATCTTCAAATGACATTTTGTGTAAGCTTTCACGCAGTTTGATGCTGCTCAGCGTTACGCTCAAACGCGCCAGCACCCGGCCAATAAATTCATCCATCAACGGTTGTATTTCAGCTTTATCATGACTTTCAAAACAGTCGATGACTATGAATGGCAACACCTGCCCCTGAATATCTTCAACTTCAATAATATGACGGCTTGTATGTTGTTCTGCTGTTAAGGAATCGACCGACTCAGCAAAACGTATCTGCATTTGGCGCGGCGCAAAAATTTTGGGGATCTGCTGACAAACCAACTCACCGGCTGTTTGCAAGTCAGCGGTTTTTTGTAATTGGCTGATAAGTTCTTCAAGCCCCAGACTATAATGGTTAATCTGCGTCAGTTGCTGTGACCGTTCGACCTCACGATCAGCATAAGCCTGCAAACTTTCAGTTCGCTCAGCCACACGCTGCTCCAGCAGCAGGTTCATTTTGTGGAGTTCGTCTTGCATTTGTTTGTAATGATGCACCGATACTGCCGCGACAATCATGGTAAACAACAGTGCGCCCAGCCCCATCGGGAAATCCATCCATGGCAGCAGACTGTGCGCTATCAACATATCGACAAACAAAAATACGGCAAAGAACACAAAGGCCAGCATCACCAGTTTTTGTTCACGGCTGAGCTGCGCGTAGTGCCGGCGAGCGAGGATCAACATTACCAAGGCACTGGCCAGCAGCAAGACATCAAACATCGGGTAAAAAATCGCCAGGTTAAACACACCCGACAGTGATAAGACCAATGCCACCGACCAGAAAATGCCATGCAGCCCGGCCAGTGCCACAAACCAGTGCCGATCACGCTGCTGACACCAGTGACTGAGCAACATTGCCAGAAAAATCGGCATGGCAAAATAGCTCAATGCCGCAATGTAACGTTGCAACAGCGGTGCTTCAATGATTAATTGCACTGCGAGATTTTCACCAACCAAGGAGCCGGCCGTTACCAGTGCAAACAGGCCAAGATACAAAAAGTCCTGACTGTCACGACGCACTGTTGTAAATAGCAATGCCATCAATCCCAGCAACAAACTGAATGCAGCAATAATTAAATCGACAATACCGGTTTTCAGCAGATTGAGTTGTAAATCACTGCGATCTACCAACCACAGATCTCCCCAAAAGCCAATATCGGTGTAATCAGAAAAGATTTTTAAAGCCAGGGTTTTGCCGGCGTAATTTTCCGGCAACGGTATCGCATGCCACGGCCAACCTTCAAAACTGGGCGCGTCGGCGGCATTTACTGCTCCAAACTGGTAAATTTTTTCGCCGTCCAGATAAGCAGCAACCGTCAGATTAATGCTGGTCGCATAGATGACCGGATTATGTACATAGGCTTCCGGCAGTGACGTTTTGAACCAGATGTATTGCCGGCCCTGACGATCAGGCGGATTGGCCGGAAAGCTGATGGGCTGCCAGCGATCTGCCTGACCAAACTCAGCATCATTTACCGAAAAGTCACCCCACTGGAACTGCCACGCAGATTGAGTCAGATCTACAGCCTGTTTAGGCGCTTCGGCCAGTACATTACCCGAAACCAGTAGCAGCAAACCCAGCAATAACTGCCGGGCAAAACCGCCTCTGCTAACAATCAGCCGAGGCGGCATTATCAGGGCTTGTTTATCATTCATATCCACCATTGCTGGCGGCTATTTTTGTGACCGGCAAGGCGGAACTCGCGCCGTGTAGTTACTCTACATAAGCGATTGACAACGCGGGCGGGTGCAAAAAAAGTCCCA
>JAWWAG010000182.1:0-2960 GCA_033721795.1 Methylophaga sp.
CTGGCGCAATTTGGCATCAATAACGCTGTGGCTACGTTAGGTACTTCCACGACATCCGATCATTTACGGCAATTGATCCGCAGTGCGCCAGAAATTGTTTTTTGTTTTGATGGTGATCGCGCTGGCCGCGATGCCGCATGGCGCGCAGCGGAAAATGCCTTGCCCATTTTGGGCGGTAATTTTGAGCTGAAATTTATGTTTTTGCCGCAAGGTGAAGATCCGGATTCTGTTGTTCGGCAGCACGGTGCTGAAGCATTTCATGCAAAGGTCGAAGAGGCTCAAAGTTTTTCCGAATTCTTTCTGGCGACACTCAGTCAGCGGGTGGATATGGATTCCATGGATGGCCGGGCAAGACTGATTGAAATGGCCAAACCTTATCTTGGCCGGATCAGCGCCGGTGTCTATCGGGATATGCTCGAGCAGCAATTGGCAATGGAAGCCAAAACCAGTCGGGCAACATTAAATAAACACATTGAACGGCCTCGACCGGTCACCAAGCGCATGGCGCCTAAATCGGTTAATGCCAATAAAACGCCGGTGCGGATGGCAATTACGCTTTTGCTGAAACATCCTGGTTTGCATAAAGCATTAGACGAGACGGATTGGCTGAAAAACCTGAACCAGCCCGGCGTCGCAATTTTGATGCAGATACTTGAAACTCTAAGGACAAACCCCCAAATAACAAATTCAGCAATTTTAATAGAGCGGTGGCGCGATACAGAACACTACGCCGCGTTAAATAAACTTCTCAATGAACAGTTTGCAGTTGATGACGCTGACCAGTTAAAACCAGAATTATTAGGGTATTTTCAAAAATTACAAAGGATGGCGAGAGAGGAAAGGCAAAAATTCCTTGAATCGAAATCCAGATCATCTGAGGGATTAACGGGTGCAGAGCGTGAGGAGTACCGTTCACTTTATCCGTGATCACTCGCTATGTGACTGTTAATCGGTCAAATTTAATGCATTACAAGCAGTGTTTCGCTATAATATAGTGTTACCGTCAGTAAAAGCGTCACGACGTCAAAGGGGCCGAATGAAAGATCAACAATCACGCGTTAAAGAGCTTATCGCTTTAGGGAAAGAGCGCGGTTACCTCACTTATGGTGAGATCAACGATCACCTGCCTGAGGACTTGGTTGATGCCGATCAGGTTGAAGATATCGTCAGTATGTTCAGCGACCTAGGTATCATGGTCCACGAAGATGGCATGGATACCGATGAAATGGAGCGCCTGGCCGAAGCTGCCTCCTCCAATGATGAGGTTTCTGATGAAGAAGCCGCTGCCGTTCTGGCAAGCTCTGACGGTGAGTTTGGTCGCACCACAGATCCGGTTCGCATGTACATGCGTGAAATGGGCAGTGTTGAGCTGCTTACCCGCGAAGGTGAGATCGTTATCGCCAAGCGGATTGAAGCGGGTTTACGTGAAAGCCTGTTGATGCTGTCGACCTATCCACCATGTATTGCCTCTTTTTTAGAGTTTTTTGATGCTGTTGAAGCTGGCGAAATGCGTCTTAATGAGCTGATTCGGGGTTTTGTTGCGCCGGAAGAAGCCGTCGAAAACAGCGATGATGACGACACAGATACCGATACTACTGATAACGATGACAGTGATTCTGATAGCGACGATGACGATGATGTCGGCGGCGTCAGTGATGATGAAGATGATTCTGGTGAAATCGATCCTGAAGAAGCACGTGTCCGTTTCACAGCATTGCGTGATGCCTACAAACATGTATTGGCTACTGAAGGCGATGCGATGACCGAAGCCCGTGAACAGGCCAGTAACCTGTTCATGGAATTCAGACTGACACCAAAAACGCTGATTTTCCTGAATAATTTGATGACAGAGACCATCAACGAAGTCCGCAAGCAAGAAAAAATTATTATGGATATCGTTGTTGAAGACGCGCGCATGAACCGTCGCGATTTCATTGACTCATTTCAGGGCAACGAAAGCAATCTTGAATGGGCCGATAAATTTATTCGTGCTAAAAAGCACTACTCCTCAACCATCAAAAAACATCATGACGATATCTTGGCTGCCCAGGAAAAACTGGCAGAGATTTCTAATGATCGCGGTTTAAGCATCTCGGAAATCAAAGAGATAAGTCGGCAAATGTCGATTGCTGAAGCCAAAGCCCGCCGTGCCAAAAAAGAAATGGTTGAAGCCAACCTGCGTTTGGTTATCTCGATTGCCAAAAAATATACTAACCGTGGTCTGCAATTCCTGGATCTTATTCAGGAGGGCAACATCGGTCTGATGAAAGCCGTCGACAAATTCGAATACCAGCGCGGTTATAAATTTTCAACTTACGCGACCTGGTGGATCCGTCAGGCCATTACCCGGTCGATTGCTGACCAGGCACGCACTATTCGTATTCCCGTGCATATGATTGAAACCATTAACAAACTCAATCGTGTGGCACGGCAAATGTTGCAGGAAATGGGTCGTGAACCCACACCTGACGAATTGGCAGAACGTGTTGATATGCCCGAAGACAAAGTTCGTAAAGTGATGAAAATCTCCAAAGAACCAATTTCGATGGAAACACCAATCGGTGATGACGAAGATTCACATCTCGGTGACTTTGTTGAAGATGTTAATGTTATGTCACCGGCCGATTCCGCGATCATCGAAGGCTTGCGTGAAGCGACGCAGGGCGTGTTAAATGGCCTGACTGAGCGAGAAGCGAAAGTATTGCGTATGCGTTTCGGTATTGATATGAATACTGATCACACGCTGGAAGAAGTTGGTAAACAGTTCGATGTGACCCGTGAGCGTATCCGTCAGATTGAAGCCAAAGCCTTACGTAAACTGCGGCATCCATCCCGTTCAGACCAACTGAGAAGCTTCCTCGACTCAGACAGTTAATCTGTATCGGGCCTATAGCTCAGTTGGTTAGAGCAGGGGACTCATAATCCCTTGGTCCCAGGTTCGAGTCCTGGTGGGCCCACCA
>JAWWAG010000183.1:0-2950 GCA_033721795.1 Methylophaga sp.
AAACCATTTTGTAGCACGGAGGGCTTATCTGAAACCGGCAAATCCAATTGGGCCAATTGCTGTGCCTGCTCGGCAAAATCCGCAGAAAATGTCGGCACATCAGCGCATAAACTGGCCAACACCGCGCCGGACTCTACTGAGGCCAGCTGATCGGCATCACCCAATAAAATCAGCCGGGCATTAACGGGCAACGCTTTGAGCAATAATGCCATCAGGCTGATATCAATCATCGACGCTTCATCGACAATCATTACATCCAATGGCAGTGGATTATCGGCATTAAAGCGGCCATTTAAATGGCGCTGTGAAATGCCGAGCAAACGATGTAAGGTTTTGGCGGCAATCGGTAACGCGGCATCACTGACTACAGACTGCAAACGGGCTGCGGCTTTGCCGGTCGGCGCTGCCAGCGCAATACTTAAATCCGGCTGCAAGGCTTGAAACGCCTGTAATATTTTGAGCACCACGGTGGTTTTACCGGTGCCCGGGCCACCGGAAATCACGGTGAATTGCTGGCTTAGCGCTGATAAAACGGCGACTTTTTGCCAATCAATGCCGGCGACTGATTGTTGCCAACCTGCGAAAAATGCTTGCATCACGGTGTTATCAGATGCCGGTTTTACGGCTTTTGCCCGTTGTCTTATCGCTGTCGCGACCTGTTGTTCATCTTGCCAGTAGCGGCTTAAATATAAGCGACCATCCGCCGTGATTATCAATGGTGTGAATTCACCGGGCTGACCGACCACTGCACTGTCAATTAGCTGCTGTTGCCAGCTGGGCGCGTCTGGCAGCTGTTGCATGATCTCTGTCGGCCAGCTTTGTTGTTCAGTTAAATTCAGACAAACATGACCATCACTGACAGCTTCGCTGAGCAACCCGGCAGTTAAGCTGACCAGCGGATTTTCCGGGGTTTGCTGACGACTGATAAAGCCCGCAAACTGGCAGGCCAGCTCCGAAAAGCCTTGCTGGCGTAACAGATTGACGGCGTTCATCGGCCACCTGCCATTAATGCATCCAGCTGCGCTAAAAGCTCGGGACTAATCGCATCAAAATAGACACCGGCTTGCCCCCACTCTGGCTGCATACCGCGTATAAACAAGTAATAAACACCGCCAAAATGCTGCGCCGGATCGTAATCCGGCAAACGCAGTTGTAAATGCCGGTGCAAAGCCAGGCTGTAAATCAGATATTGCAGCGGATATTGATGGCCCAGCATCGCCTGACGCAGGGCATCGCCCTGATAATGCGTCGCTTCTCGGCCGAGATAATTGGATTTGTAATCGGCAATATAAAACCGGCCCTGATACTCAAACACCAAATCGATAAAGCCTTTCATAAATCCATCGAGCCACGGGAAGCTGATGCCATTTAGCAATACCTGCCAGATGCTATCGGCTGGCGTCTGCGTTAACAGTTGCTTTAAGCCCGCCGTATTCAGCCCGGCAACCGGAAAATAAAACGCCATTTCATCAATACGCTGGCTGGGGGTAATGTCAGCAAGCTTCGGCCCAATGGCAGATAACGGCGTGTTTAATACCGAAAACAACCAGTCACTGACCGGCATGGTCCAGTCGTCACTGATACCAAATTGTGGCAGCAGCCGTTTGACGGTTTCTGCAATTTCGTTAGTGTCGGCCTGAAAACGGATGTTTTCAAAGCACTTATGTAAAAAATTACCGGCTTGCCGGCCACGTAAAAAACCAAAACGATCCCAGGCTGGCTGGGCAATCGTCGATTCATCCGGCAGCACCAAATCCGCATCGTAATCAGGCTGCTCGGAGATATGGCCACGGCTGAGCAACGAGAAGCTGCCAATGCGCCACGGCTCGGCAATATGCCCTTGAAACGGCTTCGCTTGATAATCCGGCGTTTGTGCCTGCGGATTTTGAAAGCGCAGTGGTGGATTTTGCTGATAATCAATCACGCTGATGGCGGGATTGCTTGCCGCTAATGTCGCCAAATCAGCGCGCATCGATTCACTGGAAGCGCCATGCAATAAACGATACATCGCAGATTGCTGCACATCTTTAACATTACCCCAGACCACCACGCAGCGCTCGCGGGCGCGGGTTAACGCCACATACAATAACCGCACGGCCTGCGCCTGCTCTTCTTCAATCGCCAGTAGCCGGGCTTTTTCCAGCAGTGGTTCGGTTAATGCCACAGAGGGTTGATAGTCGGCATCGGGATCGTGGTATTCAACAATATCCTGTTTGGCAGCCGGCGTTTTTCCGGTCCAGTTAAACGGACAAAAGACAATAGGATATTCCAGGCCTTTACTGGCATGGATGGTCATGATTTTGACCAAATCGGCATCACTTTCCAATCTTAACTGGGCAGCTTCATTATCACTCTGACTGGCATCACGTTGACGTGCCAGCCACTGATTGACTGCTTCAATGCGGTGATGCTGACGTAAGGATTCGCTCTGGATCAATTCAGCAAGATGCAGGAAATTGGTCAGTTGACGTTCACCATCAGCTTGTTGAAGCAGCCGCTGCAAAGTCAGATTAAGCTGCAACACACTGCGAAACATGGCCATAAACCCAGAATGTTGCCAGCGCTGTTGCAGCGCCAGTAATTGCTCAGACCAGTTGGCAAATATGGTCTCGTCCTGATTCACGGTAAAAATGTCTGCGGCCGTTAAGCCAAATAATGGCCCCGCCAAAACGGTGGCTAACCGCTGCGGATGATCCGGTTGTGCCAATGCCAAAATCAGTGTTTGTAAATCGGCGGCCTGGGCTGAATTAAACACATTGTCACGCCCCTGCTGGACGCTGTTGATGCCACGCTGACGCAGGGCCTGCTGAATGAGGCTGGCTTGTCGGTGACTCGGCACCAGCACGGCAATATCGCCGCCTGTTAATGCCTGCTTTTTACCAGTTTCGGCATCGACCAGACAGGCTTTTTTCTGTGTTGCCAGATTTAATAAGCGGGCGATTTCATCGGC
>JAWWAG010000184.1:0-2950 GCA_033721795.1 Methylophaga sp.
ATACGGCACCAACAGCTCGATAAACTGATCAACGACCGGCCCGGCTTTAACCATCAACATCACCCTTCGGGGGGCTTTCAGCGAGTCGACAAACTGTTTGAGATCATGAAAACCCAGAATATGGGTGTTTTTGGCGGGCCCCTCAATAAATTCATCAACTTTACTGGTGGTGCGGTTATAAACAGCGACGGTAAAGCCTTTATCATTCATGTTCAGAACCAGATTCTGGCCCATTACCGCCAGGCCTACCAGGCCAATATCCGCTTGTCGTTTTTCAATTGCTGTCATGATTAATTAGATACCTTTATATATTCGCCAATAGCTTCACGGGACGAGCCCACCACAATTCTGCAGGAACCGGCATTGTCACATTCGATGGCACCGGCCACTTCGATCCATTCACCCTGATAAGCCTGCCCGGCATAGGTATGAGTAAAACAAATCACTTCCGGGGTGCGCGGGTGATCAATCAAATAACGGGCTGGAAAATCAAAGGCAAAACGATCATCGATCACTTTAGCTTTGGTGACCTGGCTGCCTCTTTTCATAAAATGCCGATGATCAATTTCCAACTCATTGGTCAAACAGACCATACCAATATCAAATTTACTGCCATCGATAACCGCTTTGTTAAATTTTCGCTGCTCATGCCAGGTAAAACTCTCATAATCCAGCTCACTGCTCCGGCGTTGGTAATTGTCCTGCATCAATGCAGCATTGAGGGGTTGTAACTGACCAGCAAACACGGCTTGTTTAACCACCTGACGGACTGCGTGAAACTGCTGACGGCCATAGACCACTAGATCAATATCCGAGTCACGTCCGTGCTGGTTAATGAGCATCGAGCCGGTAATACCCAATTGCTGGCTATCTATGCCGGCATTAGTGAATATTGAAATCAGCTTGTGCAGTTTTTTGGTCAGCAAGTCTTTTGGTGGCATTACAAGTAATTGTTGTAATTGCTGCTCAGGCTGATGATGGGCAATAACGTCTGAGGGAGGAACAGCATGAAATGCCGCATCAAACTGACTGGAATGGAAAAGGTATTGTGGATAATGACGCGCTAGTAGCCGGTTAGCAGAATCAGTATCAATTTTTTGCCACCGGCCATCGCTGTTGATGTAGCGCAGGAAAGCACCGATTTTCTGCTGGTGCGGATGATAGGAAATCACCGCAAAGATCAGGCCTTCAGCGGTTTCGATGAAGTCTTTGGGCCGAAAGGGAAAATCAGCTGCGCGCAAGGTTTCCTCCTGGTAACCCCTACATCATGGCATAGTCAGTCTAGCGAGTCTTGCCTGTTATTCCTAAAATACCACGAAAACCCAGAATTAATAATGCTATTAGCCAAGCGTCGAGTAACCAGCGGCTAATGCCTTTAAACTGGCCATTATGTAAATCCCGCAGCACTTGGCTGACTGAGACACCATCACCATAAAGCTGAATTTCCATAGCTTTACGGCTGCTTGGCGGCATTGACTCCGACTGACTCCAGCTAACCCCCTGTAAAGACATTAACTCCCAGCTATCCAGTAAAAAATTACCGCGCCACATACCGTGACGGGTTTGTAGTACCGGGTCATTGTGATGTACACCGATATTCTGAATTTCAGGCGGAATCCCCGCTGCGGCCCCCAGCGTGTCAATATAGTCACCGTCTTTGTTCAGTAAAATCAGCGCATCATCGGTGGCAACGACCAGCACATTTTCAAGCGCCACCGCACCGATCAATGGTCTTGGCAAACTCAGTAATGGTTCAGCATTGATATATAACTGCTGCTCAACTGCAACAATCACATGATCTTCTACGAGAAACGCCTGATCACTTTGTAGCTCACCAATCTGATAATGCTGTTTCAGCCATTTGGAGTTGACTTTAAGCTTATCAAGCCCCAAAGCGCTGTCATGATTCAACAGCACTGCACTGCCCACCCAAACCAGTAACAGAATACTTAACAGGATTTGCAGCAGTCTTATCAACAGCTTTTTTGCCAACGGTTTCATTTAAATGTTTCGAATCCCTATGAAAAACCATTGCAAGCTTACTGGATCCAGACATAAAAAAAGGGGAGCAAACTCCCCTTTTTAATCAATTATTATCAGATTATTTTAAAAATCGATAATTACACCCGTATAAATAGTCCGTTCAATATTAGGCCGGGCACCAAATGGCTCACGAGCAATAATTTCCTGACGGTCAAATACGTTTTCAACTTTCAAAAACACTTCCGGACCAGCATCAAACTGATAACGGCTAATTAAATCCATTGTGGTAAGTGGATCCGTTTGCTCAAAACGATTGTCTGATTGATTACACCCAACATCTGTGCAAGTTTCATCGATGTATTTCACAACGGCGTAGTTATTCCAACCACTGCTATGCTCTAAACCAACACGGGCACTGAACATATTTTGTGGAATATTGGCCAAATCAAGTCCGCTACTTAATTCATCGCCTGAAGTTGTTTCACCCTCAGTATAAGTGTAAGCAACATCAACCGGAATCATGAAATTACCAGCTGAAAATAACTTGCCAGCTTGAAATTCCAGACCTTTAACTTTGGCACCACCGAGACTAAATGATCCAGAATCTTCACCATTACTACATTTTGAAGCAACCGAACACTGTTCAACAAAGTTACTGAAATCAGAGTAAAAAGCGATTGCTTCACTAAAGAAAGTGCCTTGTTTAAAACGAACACCTAACTCGTAGTTATCGCTCAAACCAGGATCCGTACCATCTTCGGCACCGGCACTAATTGGAATCATGCCTTCATGATAGCCAGCCAAAACTTGCCAGTTGTCAGTCAAATCATAGGTTGCTGAAATACCAGGCAAAAACTCACGATAATCGTTTTCAACTTTATTGGTTACTGTAGTACGTTCTGGCTGACCATAGCGTCTTGCTTTACTTTCAACATCTTCCATTCTTAAGGCAAGATTAACCAGTAAT
>JAWWAG010000185.1:0-2890 GCA_033721795.1 Methylophaga sp.
ATTGCGCTCAACGCTGACAATCTGCAAAGCAGATCATTTGTCAGTCCGTAAGATGTTGCCTAACCTGTAACCGAGGAGATTTCCGATGCCAAGAGTAAAACGCGGTGTAACCGCACGCGCACGTCATAAAAAAGTCATTGCTCAGGCCAAAGGGTATTACGGCCGTCGCAAGAATGTTTATCGGGTTGCGGTTCAGGCCGTTACCAAAGCCGGCCAGTATGCCTACCGTGACCGTCGTCAGAAAAAACGTGTTTTCCGCACTTTGTGGATCGCCCGTATCAATGCTGCTGCCCGTGAATGCGGAATGTCATACAGCCGTTTGATTGATGGCCTGAAAAAAGCAGCGATTGAAATCGATCGTAAAGTACTGGCTGATATTGCCGTTCACGATAGCGCGGCCTTTGCCACTATCGCTGAAAAAGCTAAAGCGGCATTAGCTCAGTAATGTTGATTCGCGCGTAGCGAATCACATGATAAGTACACTGAAAAGGGCCGTTTGTTCGGCCCTTTTTTGTTTCTGATAGATCCTCAGATGGGGGAGTTATGGCTGAACTGTCATCCCAGTTACAGGCTTTGCAAACAATCGTTGACCGCGCTCGGCAAGCCATTGCCGAAGCTGACAATGTCCGGCAACTGGACGATTTACGTGTCGCTTTTCTTGGTAAAAAAGGCGAAATCACCGCCTATTTAAAAGCATTGGGTAATGTCAGTGCTGATGAGCGGCCGTTGATTGGTAAAGAAGTGAATATTGCCAAGCAAGACGTGGCGGCGCTAATTGAAAATCGAAATAAAATACTCAGTGAAGCAGCGCTCAATGCGGCATTGGCGGCCGAAACGATTGATGTCAGTCTGCCCGGTCGTAATAGTGAGGTAGGCGGTTTGCATCCGGTAACCCGAACATTGCAACGCATTGAACGGTATTTTAGGCAAATCGGTTTTCAGATTGCCGAAGGCCCGGAAATTGAAGATGGCGATCATAATTTCACTGCGTTGAATATTCCGGAAACACATCCGGCGCGGGCGATGCACGATACTTTCTATTTTGATGCCGATTTATTGCTGAGAACCCATACTTCGCCGGTACAAATCCGGGTGATGGAAAATGAAGCGCCGCCGCTACGGGTTATTGCGCCCGGCCGTGTCTATCGTTGCGATTCAGATTTAACCCATACCCCGATGTTTCATCAGGTTGAAGGCCTGATGGTCGATGAAAATGTCAGTTTTACCGATCTGAAGGGTATTTTGGCGGACTTTTTACAGGCATTTTTTGAAAAGCCTTTGAATGTCCGTTTTCGGCCGTCGTATTTTCCGTTTACCGAACCGTCAGCTGAAGCTGATATTGAGTGTGTGATGTGCGATGGTAAAGGCTGTCGTGTATGTAGCCATACCGGCTGGCTGGAAGTGCTGGGCTGCGGCATGGTGCATCCGAAAGTGTTTGAGCACGTTAATATCGACAGTGAAAAATATCTGGGACTGGCCTTTGGCATGGGCGTCGAACGTTTAGCCATGCTGCGTTATGGCGTTAATGATCTGCGCTTATTCTTCGAAAATGACCTGCGTTTTCTGCGCCAGTTTAAATAAGTGGATGGCTGATAATGAAGTTTAGTGAAAAGTGGTTACGCGATTGGGTCAATCCTGCTATTGATACCGAAACGCTGGTCGCCAAATTAACCCAGGCCGGTTTGGAAGTGGATGCCGTGACACCGGTGGCCGGTGATTTTCAGGGTGTGTTGGTTGGTGAAGTTAAATCAGTCAAAGCCCATCCCGACGCTGATAAATTGCGGGTCTGTGAAGTCGATGTTGCCGGCGAAGAATTGCTGCATATTGTTTGTGGCGCCGCGAATGTCCGTGAAGGACTGAAAATACCGGTTGCCGTCATTGGCGCTGTATTGCCGGGTAATTTTAAAATTAAACAAGCGAAGCTGCGCGGTGAGCCTTCTTTTGGTATGTTGTGTTCTGCTAAAGAGTTGGGTCTTGCCGAAAGCTCAGAAGGTTTACTGGAGTTAGCTGCTGATGCACCAGTCGGCCAGGATATCCGTGATTATCTGGATTTAAATGATCACAGTATTGAAGTCGATTTAACCCCCAATCGCAGTGATTGTCTTGGCGTTGCCGGTATTGCCCGTGAAGTGGGTGTCATTAGCCAGACCGATGTAACGGCGCCTGATATGCCTGACGTTAAACCAGTAAGCAATACTACGCTGCCGGTTAAAGTGTCAGCACCAAAAGCCTGTCCGCGTTATTTAGGCAGAGTAATTAAGGGCATTAATGCGCAAGCTGACTCGCCATTATGGTTGCAGGAAAAATTGCGCCGAAGCGGCCTGCGCAGTCTGGGCGCGATTGTCGATATTACCAATTATGTGTTGTTGGAACTGGGGCAGCCGATGCATGCCTTTGATTTGGCAAAAATCACGGGCGGTATTGAGGTGCGGCTTGCGAAACAGGGCGAATCACTGACGTTACTGGATGGCCAGACCATTGAGTTACAAGACAACAGTTTGTTAATTGCTGACAAAAATGGACCGTTGGCCCTCGCAGGCATTATGGGCGGACAAAACAGTGCTGTCAGTGATCAGACCGTTGATATATTTCTGGAATCAGCTTTCTTTGCACCTGACGCCATTGCCGGACAGGCACGTGGTTATGGTCTGCATACTGACTCTTCACACCGCTTTGAACGGGGTGTTGATCCAGAATTAGCCAAACTGGCCATGCAACGGGCCACTAACTTGATTATTGATATTGCCGAAGGGCAACCAGGACCGGTTGTTGAGCAAAGTAGTGCCGCTGATTTGCCAAAACCAGTTGAAATCACTTTGCGCGCTGATCGTATCAAACGCGTTCTGGGTATTAGTTTGCCGGATGATGATGTTGCTGAAAAACTCAGCCG
>JAWWAG010000186.1:0-2720 GCA_033721795.1 Methylophaga sp.
ACAAGGCGCAAAGCGTGCCGTGCAATTATTCTACCTCAGCGATTGACAACGCAGCTGGGCACAAAATAGTCCCAGCCCTTCGGGTTGTGACTGAAAAAACAGAGGCGGAGATGAGAGATAAACAAGCCTTAACATTGCGGCAAACAAATTTATTAATTTTGATGCTGGCCGCACTGACGGCCATGGCACCGCTGGCAATAGATGCCTATTTGCCGGCCATGCCCACCATGGCTGCGCAATTACAAATTCCCATCCATGATGTTGAATTGTCATTAAGTATATTTCTCGGTGGTTTTGCACTTGGTCAGATTGTCGGCGGGCCATTATCAGATCAGTTTGGTCGTCGCCGGATCATTTTTACCGGCATCAGCCTGTTTATTGTCGGAAGCGTTGGCATCACTGCCAGTCAAACTATCGAATCTATCTGGATTTGGCGAGTGGTACAGGCTATCGGTGGCGGTCTGGCAATCGTTAACTCATCTGCCGTTATCAGAGATATCAGTAGCGGCCGGGACAGTGCCCGGCATTTATCACAAATGGCGATCATTATGATGATAGCGCCGTTGATGGCACCCATTATTGGCATGTTGTTATTGCACCTTGCCGGCTGGCAATCCATATTTGTCTTTTTGCTGGTTTACGCCTGCTTACTGGGGTGGTTATTATTCCGGTTTTTGCCGGAAACACATCAGCACTTGGCCAACCGACCAAGTGTGATTAGACGATATCTGTCGGTACTCAGCCATCGCCAGGCAATGGGTTTTCTGGCCGCACAATGTTTTTCATTCGGTGGTCTGTTTACTTTTATCACCGCCTCTCCATCCGTTTATATGGGCTATTTCGGTGTAAGTGAAACATTGTATCCCTTTTTATTTGGGGTCAATGTTCTGGTGATGGTGGCATTTAATCGTATAAATATGCGCATGCTTCATTACCATGGTCCAGCATTTTTGCTGACCCTTGGCCAATCTTTACAGTTGATATTGGGCTTGATATTGCTGGCTTATGTGATTTTTACGCCATCGCCGCAACTTTGGTTATTGGTCGTCGGTATTATGTTGTTTATCGGTTTTCAGGGATTAACTGTGGCCAATGCTATTGCCAGTACGGTTGAATTTTTTCCGCAAAGCGCAGCTACCGCCACGGCATTACTGGGCGCTTGCGGTTTTATGACTGGCGCTGCCAGTGGCTGGCTGGTGACCGCAATCACCGATGGCAGTCCTTTGCCGATGATTTTGGTGATGAGCTTGTGTGCTTTTTTTGGTCTGTTTTTGAAATGGTTTATTCAGGCGGATTTCTGGCAAAATAAAAATGTTTAATGTCAATGAAAGCCAAAAACAAATTGTATGAATAGCACGGATGCCAGTCTTGCAGACTAGTTTTATTGCGCCGTCAGATAATGCAGATAAAATTGTTTAGCGGTACGGCCACTGTGACTGGCACGGCTCATCGCAAATAAACGCGCAGCCTCATGCAGCTGCTGACGGTCAATCTTTTGATCCGCAAACAACACATCAACAATGGCAAAGTAGCTGTCCCAGCCAGCGGGATAAAATGATAGCCAAAGACCAAAGCGATCAGATAACGCCAGTTTGTCTTCAAGACTATCAGTGTAATGCACTTCACCGTCGACTACTTTGCTCAGTTGATTTTCTGATAGCCGTTCCGGCAGTAAATGCCGGCGATTGGAAGTAGCATAAATTCGTACATGGTCGGGTGGCATTTCCAGTCCGCCTTCCAACAGACTTTTCAGTGGTTTATAGCTGACATCATCTTCTTCAAACGATAAATCATCACAAAAGATAATAAATTTAAACGGTCTGTCTTCCAGATCGTCGAGAATATCGGGCAACCAGTTCAACTCATCTTTATCAAGCTGTAACATCCGCAAGCCCTCATCTGCCAGTTCATTAAGCAGGGCTTTAATCAATGACGATTTGCCGGTACCGCGACTGCCCCAAAGCAGCGCATGATTACTGGTGCCGCCGTGGATAAATTGACGGGTGTTTTCCAGTAATGCTTTTTTTTGATTATCAATGCCAATTAACTGCTGTAAACGGATTGGATCCAGCCGGCTGACAGCTTTCAGCTTCTGACTTTTGGCCCGCCAAACTGCGCCATGAATATGGTGCCAGTCAAGATTGTTCATAGCTCAATTCCTGCTTCACGATTATCCGGCATTAAATGAATCGCCTCACTGAGTAACGATACGCCAACCGTTTCGCCAATTTTTAGTGCATTGCGGCTGACCACATGTTCCGGTACATCCATTTGCAACATTGCATTATCCGCTTCGGTAATGTTCATCAAAACAGTGGTGATGCCTCTTAGGGTAATCATATCGCTGATAATCCCCGTTAAGGGATTTTCCTGCTCACCTAATGACGGCCGACGCCGCTGATGCAATAACACTTTGCTCGGAGATAATGTCCAGTATACGGATTGGCCCGAGCTAAAACGATCGTCATTAATCATCGTCAGTCGTTGATCATGCCATTGCAGATAAAGCGCATCCTTTTGTTTGATAATCATGCCTGAAAACAAATTACGGACATCTACCTGTCTAGCGACCGCCAGTGTTGCCGGACGATGCAACACATCGTTTACCGGTCCCTGTTGTAAGCTGCTGCCCTGATGAATCACACACATTTCATCAGCGAGCATTGCCGCTTCATCCAAATCATGGGTGACCAGCACAATGGGCATCGCCAATTCCCGGC
>JAWWAG010000187.1:0-2696 GCA_033721795.1 Methylophaga sp.
GTGCTGATTCACTCAGACGGCAACGATGTATCGGTCATTGAGCAATTCAAAGCACTGGAAACCCTGAACGAACTCAAATCCCAGGGCCTGATTGGCGCGACCGGCATGTCCACCAAAACTGTTGAAGGTGGTCTGCTGACCATCGACCAATCAGATATCGTTATGGTCACTCATAATCTGGAATATCAAGGCGAACAAGCCGTGTTGGATGCAGCGACTGAGAAAAATAAAGCGGTATTTATCAAAAAAGCCTTTGCCAGCGGTCATCTGCCAGCAGGAACTGATGCGGTTTCAGAAAGCTTTAAACTGATTTTTGCCAATCCCGCGGTTGCCAGTGTGGTGGTTGGTACGATTAATCCGCAGCATCTTGCGGATAATGTGGCAAAAACGATTAAGATTTTAAAAAATTAACCTTTCTGATTAATCTTATTCACAATCGCCGTTGTTGAGCAGTTTTCAGTTAGCCCCATTACTCTGACTTCCCCGCCGTAACCTTCGACAATTTCCCAGCCAACCACGCCTTTTTTATCGTAATCGCCACCTTTGACAAGGATATCGGGCTGGATTTCACGTAATAATTCTTCTGGCGTATCACCTTCAAAACAAGTGACCCAGTCGACATCCGCCAAACCTGCCAGCACGATTTGTCGGCGATCGGCAGTATTAATTGGTCGGCCGGGTCCTTTAAGTTTGCTGACCGATTCATCAGTATTAATCGCCACTATCAGTCGGTCACCGAGGCTGCGGGCTTCATGTAAATAGCTGACATGGCCGGCATGCAAAATATCAAAACAACCATTGGTAAAAACGATCTTTTCACCGCGTTGTTTGGCTTGATCGACTGCGATTTTGAGTTGCTCGGCAGTCACCGCACCGGCGAAAGAATGATCGCTTGAATGTGTGCCCTGATGACGTTGAAATTCGGCCTGTAACTCTGGGCTGCTCACCGTTGCCGTGCCGAGCTTGCTAACCACTATACTGGCCGCGACATTGGCCAACGTTACCGCTTGTTCCAGACTTTCGCCTGCGGCTAATGCGGCTGCCAAAGTGGCAATGACGGTATCACCGGCGCCGGTGACATCAGCGACTTCTTTGGCAATCGCCGGTAAGTGCAATTCAGTCTGATCGGCGCGAATCAATGACATGCCGTGTTCACTTCGGGTGATCAGTAACGCGCCAAGATCCAAGTCAGCTATTAATTGCTGCGCCTTTTTTAATAAATCCGCTTCCGATGTGATTTCGCCGACAACGGCTTCAAATTCGGTCATATTCGGCGTTAATACATCAGTGCCGCGATATTTGCCAAAGTCCTGACCTTTGGGGTCCACCAGCACTTTTAGGCCGGCGGCTTTGGCGGCTTGAATCAAAGGCTGCGGATCGCTGAGCGTACCTTTGTTGTAATCCGACAGCACCAGTATTTTGCTTTGTCCGAATAACGGCTGACATTTGGCCGGTAATTTTTCCGCATCAGCGGGTGTGAATGGCGTTTCAAAATCCATGCGCAGCAATTGCTGATGCGCGCTGATAATGCGTGATTTAATAATGGTCGGTTTATCACTGGTTTGGAAATGACAGGCGATGCCGACCGAATTTAAACGCTGCGTTAAAACATCAGCGGCTTCGTCGACACCGGTAATGCCCGATAGCTGACAGCTAGCACCCAACGAGGCAATATTCATCGCGACATTGGCCGCGCCGCCGGGAATATCTTCCAGCCGTTCAATATTGACCACTGGCACAGGTGCTTCCGGCGAAATGCGTTTGGTTTTGCCGAAATAAAACCGATCCAGCATCAGATCGCCAACGACCAGCACCGGGGCCTGGAAAAAATCGGGAAAGGGCTGTTTCATCAATATCTGCCTGTATTTTGCTGGTCGGTCTTAGATTATTAAATTCAGCTAACTGGATTCCCGTCTGCACGGGCCTGAAAAATTATTGTCTACGCTGACGTATCGGTTAAAAGACATTTTGACTTAAATAACGTCATTCCGGAAATCGTTTTTTGATTATCCGGAATCCTAAATTTAGTCGAAAACAACTTGTTGCTCTTGTTCTGAGGCTAACTGGATCGATGACTTCGCGAGAATGACGAGAAAATTTTCTGCTTCGAAAGTGACTTAGCCCCCAAGTCCCTCGCTGGTCTGGAATGACAATCGCTTTAAATCAAGATTGTTTTTCGGCAAAAGTCCCTGAAATTCATGCCAGACCGTTTCCGGTAACATTTCCTGCATACAAACCGGCTTGCCGTCATCAGATTCTTTAAGCAGGCAACTGCGTTTATAACAAGGTGCACAACTGAAATCGCTGACTAAATGTTGCTGATTTTTACCGTAGGTCCCAATTAAGGCGGTATCCGTCGCACCATAAATCGTCAGCGCAGGGATGCCGGCAACCGCTGCTAGATGTGCTAAACCAGTATCGCTGCATACTGCGCCCGTCGCGTAATGCATCAATGCCGCCATATTATTCAACGACATTCTCGGTAAGGCATGGGCGACTTCATCGACAAGGGCAATTTTTTTGGCGCGTTGATACTCGGCGTCATTGCCGCTGGGCAGCAACACTGAGAACCCGGCTTCACGGGCCATTAATACCAATTTTTGCCAATGCTTTACCGGCCACATTTTGCTAAGCCAGCTGGCATTTTGCACAAAGATCAAATACTTGCCGGTCAGTTCAAAGTCCAGTTCCGGCAA
>JAWWAG010000188.1:0-2640 GCA_033721795.1 Methylophaga sp.
ATGATTATGGCAGGCGGCACAGGCGGACATGTGTTTCCGGCGTTAGCGGTAGCAGAAGAGTTGCGTAGCCGTGGTGTGGAAATAAGCTGGATGGGCACGGCAAGTGGTATTGAGGCGCGACTGGTACCGGCGGCTGATATTAAGTTGAATATTATTACGGTGCAGGGGCTGCGTGGTAACGGTTTGCTGGGATGGCTGACTGCGCCGGTTAAACTTATCAAAGCGATCAGTGAAGCACGCCAGCATATTAAAACTTTCCGGCCGGATGCCGTGCTGGGGCTGGGTGGTTTTGCTTCAGGCCCCGGGGGCATTGCTGCCTGGCTGAGCCGGATTCCTCTGGTTATTCATGAGCAAAATGCGATTGCAGGATTAACCAATCGATTGCTGACGCCATTTGCCCGTGCAGTATTGCTGGGCTTTAACAACACCATCAAAACGGCCAAAGCACGCTGGGTAGGTAATCCGGTGCGGATGACAATTGAACAGATTGCGTCACCTGCAGAGCGTTATCAGCAGGAAAATACACGACTTAAATTATTGGTATTAGGCGGTAGTCTGGGCGCCCGTAGCCTTAATGAAATTGTCCCAGCGGCGCTGGCAAAAATGTCGGTAGCCACCCGTCCTGAGGTGATTCATCAATGTGGTGAAAAACATTTAATTGCTGCTAAGCAGGCTTATCAACAGGCTGGTGTTGAGGCCGATATCAAAGCCTTTATTGACGATATGGCATTGGCTTATGCGCAGGCAGATTTAGTGATTTGTCGGGCCGGTGCGCTGACGGTTGCCGAAGTAGCAGCAGCCGGTGTGGCATCAATTCTGGTGCCTTATCCCTATGCCGTTGATGATCATCAGACTGCTAATGCTCAGGTATTAACCAGAGCCGATGCAGCATTACTCATTGCGGATGCAGGATTGCACGCAGAGGATTTGGCCAATGTACTCAGTGAATTGGATGAAAATCGACCGCGGTTAAGAAGCATGGCCACTAAGGCACGGCATCAAGCGAAACCCGGCAGTGCTGCCGTGATCGCTGATATTTGTATGGAGCATTTAGATGGCTAAATTGACTTCAGCAATGCAAAGCCGCGTTAAACACATCCACTTTATTGGTATCGGTGGTGTTGGTATGGGCGGTATCGCCGAAGTGTTGCTCAATCTGGGTTATCAGGTCAGTGGCAGCGATTTGGCTGAGAATGCACTTATTGTGCATCTGCGCAAACTCGGCGCTGAAATTAAGATTGGTCATGATCCTGAATATCTCGCAGGGGCTGATGTGGTGGTCGTTACCACCGCAGTAAGCCAGGACAATGTCGAGTTACTGGCAGCGCGTGAACAGCGGATCCCGGTTGTACCCCGAGCTGAAATGCTTGCCGAATTAATGCGTTTCAGCTATGGCATTGCGGTTGCAGGGACGCATGGCAAAACCACAACGACCAGTTTGATTGCCGCGCTACTCAGTGAAGGTGAGTTGGATCCCACATTTGTCATTGGCGGCCGGTTGAACAGTGCCGGCACTAACGCCCGTCTCGGTACAGGCCGCTATCTGGTTGCGGAAGCTGATGAGAGCGATGCATCGTTTTTATATTTGCAGCCAATGATCGCTGTGGTCACTAATATTGATGATGATCATATGGCGACTTATGGCGGTGACTTTAACAAACTGAAAGCAACATTTATCGAATTTTTACACCATCTGCCCTTCTATGGACTGTCAGTGTTATGCGTCGATGATCCGGAAGTCGTTAGTATTTTGCCTGAAGTAACGCGGCCAATTATGCGTTATGGCCAGTCTGATGAGGCCGATTTCCGTTTATCTGATTTGCAACAGCATCAGGGACAAAGCAGTTTTGTCGTTACTGAACAGCAAACCGGTCTGCATTACCCGGTAACGCTGAATATGCCCGGCTTGCATAACGCTTTAAATGCCACAGCGGCATTGGCCGTTGCCCGTAATTTAGGGGTGAGTGTTGAGGCCTGTCAGTCGGCATTAAGCAAGTTTGATGGTGTGGGTCGCCGCTTTAACTTATTAGGTGAAAAACAAACACCCCAGGGAAATGTCTTGCTGGTTGACGATTATGGCCATCATCCCACCGAAGTGGCAGCGACTGTTGCAGCAGCCCGAGGTGGTTGGCCGGATCGCCGTCTGGTTGTGGTGTTTCAACCCCATCGTTATACCCGTACCCGGGATTTATTTGAGGATTTTTCCCAGGTTTTATCAGCCGTTGATGTGCTGGTGGTACTTGAGGTTTATCCCGCAGGTGAACCAAAAATTGCTGGTGCTGATGCCCGCAGTCTTTGTCGGGCGATACGGCTGCGAGGCCAGGTTGAGCCAGTATTTGCTGAAGATAAAGCGGCTTTGTATGAGTTGCTGCCGGGGTTATTACAAGATGGTGATTTGTTATTGACACTAGGCGCCGGGGATATAGGCACTATTGCCCGTGAACTCGACACCATGATGGAAGGTGGTGCGTGATGGCCGCTTTGCATAATCATCTGCAGGGTGAACTGCGCTTTAACGAGCCATTGGCCGGCCATACTTCATGGCGCGTCGGGGGGATTGCCCAGCGGTTTTATCAGCCGAAAAATATTGAAGATCTGGCCTTGTTTTTGAGCCAGCTACCGATAACTGAACCTGTTATG
>JAWWAG010000189.1:0-2585 GCA_033721795.1 Methylophaga sp.
CCATACCACCCAGCAAACCCGATCCTATGTTAGCAACGCCCTGACCTTTGCATTCACGGTTTTTATCACTGCTGGTATCAGTCAAATCATCCACAATCGTTGCTGTCATCATCGATTCAAGCAAGCCAACCACTGCTAATGCTGTGACATAAGGAAAGATAATCGCCAGCGTTTCAAAATTAAGTGGTACCGCCGGCCATAAGAAAATAGGCAAGGTATCGGGTAAGTCACCCATATCCCCGACGGTGCGTATATCCAGATTTAACATAACCGCCACCACCGTTAACACCACAATCGTAACTAACGGTGACGGCAGCAATTTGCCGATCTTAGGTACATAAGGGAATAAATAAATAATACCTAACCCCGCGGCGGTCATGGCATATACATGCCAGGTGACATTAGTCAGTTCCGGTAATTGCGCCATAAAAATTAAAATCGCCAATGCGTTAACAAAACCCGTCACAACCGAGCGCGATACAAAACGCATCAAATCACCCAGCTTTAGATACCCTGCTGCAATTTGTAATACACCGGTTAACAATGTCGCTGCCAGCAAATATTCGAGGCCATGCTCCTTAACCAGCGTAATCATTAACAAAGCCATCGCACCGGTCGCCGCTGAAATCATCCCCGGGCGGCCGCCGACAAATGAGATAATCACAGCAATACAAAATGAGGCATACAAGCCGACTTTGGGGTCTACACCGGCGATGATGGAAAAAGCGATAGCTTCGGGAATAAGTGCGAGGGCAACAACTATCCCGGCGATAAGATCGCCACGGACATTACTCAGCCAATCGCGTTTCAGCGTTTGCAGCATAAAAATTCCTAATTTTAGTCTTATATGAGATTTGTGCCGCTTAAGGGCACGATTAATCGCTGTGGAGATACGCGATTTTTGGAAGAAAGCCAGGAATGACCTGACGCTATGGCGGATTCATTATTTGATTTTAAGCATCTTGAAAATGAATCATTATAGTCCGATCATGCTGACGGCCTCAAACTCACAGACATTTGCTCAACGTTATGAAGCATCAACACAGCTGCTACAATCTGCGCATTAAGTAATCATTATCAGGTTTATATGGACGCTTACCAGCAACTGCTCGAACAACTACGACTCTACCCACACCTGTCAACGCTGACCGGTGTCACTGTTTTATTAATATTGTCGTGGCTTGCCAACTGGATCGTTAAACGCATTCTGGTTCGCGGTATCTACAAACTACTGCGTACAACCGCGATAAGCCGTAATAGCAGTCTTGCAGATTCTCCGTTTATTGCCCGCCTGGCCAACATTGTGCCGGCGGTCATTTTATCACTGGGTATTAAGTTGGTACCCGGCTTACCTGAATTTGTTATTACCATTGTGCAAAATGTCAGCAGCGCCTTTATTGTGCTGACGATTGCGTTGGCAATCAGTAACTTGCTGACGGTCTTTAACGATGCATATGAAAAACGACCCGATGCCCATTTGAAACCTGTTAAAGGCTATATTCAGGTTGTCAAAATTGTTGTGTTTGCGATTGCAACCATTCTGGTTATCGCCTCGTTGATTGACCGTTCGCCGCTGATTTTATTATCCGGTTTGGGCGCAATGGCGGCAGTGTTGTTACTGATCTTTCAGGACACCTTGCTCTCATTAGTTGCCAGCGTGCAAATCAGTTCTAATGATTTGATCCGGGTCGGTGACTGGATCGAAATGCCACAGCTGAACGCCGATGGTGATGTTATTGATATCGCTCTGCATACTGTCAAAATTCAGAACTGGGACAAAACTATCAGTGTGATCCCGACCAAACGGTTTTTAACTGATCCGTTTAAAAACTGGCGCGGTATGAAAGAAACTGGCGGCCGGCGTATTAAACGCAGTATCTTGATCGATCAGCAGTCGGTTCATTTTTTAAGTAATGAAGAAAAACAAAAGCTGCATCGCTTTAATCTGCTTAATTCTTATCTCAGTGATAAACAAGCCGATATAGATGCCTGGAATCAAAAGCTCGAACAATGGGGCAAAGAACCCGTTAATACCCGTCGCATTACCAATATTGGCAGTTTCAGGGCTTATGTCAGCCAGTATTTAAAACATCACTCGCAGATCCGTCAGGATTTGACGCTGATGTCACGTCAACTTGAACCCACTGCAGATGGCCTGCCTCTTGAAATTTACTGCTTTACTAGCACTATTGAGTGGGTTGAATACGAAGGCATTGCCTCTGATATTTTTGATCATATGCTGGCGATTTTGCCTGAATTTGGCCTCCGGGTATTTCAGCATCCGAGTGGTCTTGATATGCGGGAATTCAGTTCACAACGCTGACTAAAACTGCAGTCACCTCATAATGCCGGCTCCTTGCAATAGTCCTTATGGCCTCGTTGGATGGTGCGAGGGCTTGTTTATCTTTCAAATCCGCCATTGCTGGCGGCTATTTTTGTGTCCAACAAGGCGCAAAGCGTGCCGTGCAATTATTCTACCTCAGCGATTGACAACGCAGCTGGGCACAAAATAGTCCCAGCCCTTCGGGTTGTGACTGAAAAAACAGAGGCGGAGATGAGAGATAAACAAGCCTTAACATTGCGGC
>JAWWAG010000190.1:0-2561 GCA_033721795.1 Methylophaga sp.
ACTAAGCTGTTTATCGACATAGGCTTCATCAATGACAAATTGTTGTCCAGCTTGTTCGCCGGCTTGATAGGAAATTTCTTCCAATAATTTTTCAAGGAGCGTGTGTAAACGACGCGCCCCAATGTTTTCGGTTTTTTCGTTGACCTGATAAGCCAGCTCGGCAATCCGTTGAACACCGTCGTCGGTAAAGCTGAGTGTCACGCCTTCGGTCGCCATTAAAGCAATATATTGCTCGGTTAAAGAGGCTCTTGGCTCGGTCAGAATGCGGACAAAATCTGTCGCCTTCAGGGCATCAAGCTCAACTCGGATCGGTAGGCGGCCCTGTAATTCGGGGATCAAATCGGAGGGTCTACTTAAATGAAAAGCGCCTGAAGCAATAAACAAAATATGATCAGTTTTCAGCACACCATATTTGGTAGTAACACTGCTGCCTTCGACTAACGGCAATAAATCACGCTGTACCCCGGCACGAGATACGTCAGCACTACTACCACCCTCGCTACGGCCGGTGATTTTGTCGATTTCGTCGATAAAGACAATACCGTTTTGTTCAACCGTGTGAATGACATCGGCTTTCAGATCTTCTTCATTAATGAGTTTGGCGGCTTCTTCATCGGTCAATAACTTCATGGCTTTATCGATGGTCAGCTTGCGGGTAGTGTGTCTCTGTTTGCCCATGCTCTGAAACATATCCTGGATCTGACTGGTCAGTTCTTCCATTCCCGGTGGCGTCATGATCTCCACACCCATTTGCGATTGAGCTAATTCGAGTTCGATTTCTCGATCATTGAGTTTGCCTTCGCGGAGCATTTTGCGAAATTTCTGCCGGGTTTCAGAGCTGGTATCTGGCTCGCCACCTCGTGCGGGTGTTAGCAAAGCATCAAGAATGCGTTCTTCAGCGGCATCTTCCGCATGTGGCCGGGCGCGTTTGATGGCTTTTTCGCGGAGCATTTTCATCGCGCTTTCCGCCAGATCCCGGATGATGGATTCGACATCACGGCCGACATAACCGACTTCAGTAAACTTAGTAGCTTCAACTTTTATAAAAGGTGCGTTGGCCAATGATGCCAGGCGACGGGCAATTTCGGTTTTACCAACGCCTGTCGGACCAATCATCAGAATATTTTTTGGCGTGACTTCGGGTTGTAAATCAGCCGATAACTGCTGGCGGCGCCAGCGATTGCGAAGCGCGATGGCCACAGCCCGTTTGGCTTCTTGTTGACCAACAATGTGTTTGTCCAATTCATGGACGATTTCTTTTGGGGTAAATGAATGGCTCATGAAATATTCAGGTATCCAGCGTTTCAATAGTGAGGTTGTGATTGGTGTAGATGCAGATGTCTGCGGCAATATTCAAGCCTTTCTCTACAATTTCTTGCGCGGATAAATCTGTATTAAGCATCAAGGCTGTTGCAGCTGCTTGTGCAAACGGACCGCCTGAGCCTATTGCAATGAGACCATTTTCAGGTTCAATGACATCACCGTTACCGGAAATTATTAATGAAACTTCAGCATCGGCGACGGCCAGTAACGCTTCAAGCCGACGCATCATTCGATCGGTCCGCCAGTCTTTAGCAAGCTCCAATGCACTGCGGGTTAAATTACCCTGATGTTTTTCCAGTTTGGCTTCAAACCGCTCAAACAGGGTAAAAGCATCCGCAGTACCACCGGCAAAGCCAGCAATCACTTTTTCGCGATATAATCTGCGCACTTTGCGGGCATTACCTTTCATAATGGTATTACCGAGACTGACCTGGCCGTCGCCACCTATCACCACCTGTCCATTGCGCCGGTAAGATAAAATTGTGGTGCCGCGGTATTGCTCCATTGTGACTCCTCAGGGGTTTAGCAAAAAATAGCCGTCGAGTATACTACGCTGAGCTTTGCTATGCAGTGCGTGCCATAGACTTGTATATTAAATTAAGCAAGATAGTGGTTGACAGCAGACGGGCTTTTGCGGAAAATGCGTCCTCTTTAGTGGAGGGGTTCCCGAGCGGTCAAAGGGATCAGACTGTAAATCTGACGGCACTGCCTTCGAAGGTTCGAATCCTTCTCCCTCCACCATTTTTTTACGAGTTTACTATTAAGCGGGTGTAGTTCAATGGTAGAACTCCAGCCTTCCAAGCTGACTATGTGGGTTCGATTCCCATCACCCGCTCCAGTTTAGTTTTGGAAGTACGGCCCGTATAGCTCAGTCGGTAGAGCGCATCCATGGTAAGGATGAGGTCATCAGTTCGATTCTGATTACGGGCTCCACATATTTGGTTTTGATTGGGCAGGGTTAGCCTTGCCTGTTTGATTTTTTAATTTATAAAAAGTTATTAGGCGGGAGACTGGTCATGTCTAAGGCAAAATTTGAACGGAACAAACCCCACGTCAACGTGGGCACCATTGGTCACGTTGACCATGGTAAAACAACTCTGACAGCGGCAATCACCAAAGTCATGGCTGAGACATCAGGTGGTGAATTCAAAAATTACGCGGATATTGATAACGCGCCAGAAGAAAGAGAGCGCGGCATCACCATCTCAACTGCCCACGTTGAGTATGAATCAGCTAAC
>JAWWAG010000191.1:0-2465 GCA_033721795.1 Methylophaga sp.
CAATCATGGACGCTTCTCATGAAATGGCGTGGCCGAAACAAAAGTAACAACATCATTGACCGGCGTAACTCGCGGATATCTGGCATTCGTGGTGGCCGCGGTGGCGGTATAATCAGATTGTTGCCTGTGGTGTTCAGGTTTTTGGGATTTAAAGGCACGTTACTGTTGATTGCCGGCATCTTTGCTTACGCTTTATTTACCGGTAACTTGCAAAATTTATTTGCGATAATTGGCTTACAAAGCCCTACCGCCGTCACTTCCTCTGAACCATTACGGCAAACTGCCGAAGAAAAACAACTTGCTGATTTTGTTGCTGTGGTGTTAGCCGATACCGAAGCCACCTGGACTGCCCTATTTGAGCAAAATGGTGAGCGTTATCAGGAACCTAAACTCGTGTTATTCCGCGGGGCCGTGCAATCTGCCTGTGGTACTGCGCAGTCGGCGATAGGCCCTTTTTATTGTCCCGCTGATCAGCAGGTGTATATTGATCTGGGCTTTTTTAATCAGCTTGAACAACAACTCAATGCGCCGGGTGATTTTGCCCAGGCTTATGTGATTGCCCACGAAGTCGGCCATCATGTGCAAACTTTGCTCGGTATCTCACAACAGGTTTATGAAGCCCGCCGTCATGCGAGTGAAGTTGAAGCCAATAAACTGTCGGTCTTGCAGGAATTACAGGCGGATTGTTTTGCCGGTATCTGGGCACATTACGCTGATAACACCCGGCAAATGCTTGAAGACGGTGATATCAAGGAGGGTTTAACGGCTGCCAGTGCCATTGGTGACGACACGCTGCAAAAACAATCACAAGGCTATGTCAGTCCTGACACCTTTACCCATGGCAGTGCCGCGCAGCGGGTTGAATGGTTTAAAACCGGCTTTAACAGCGGCAAAATCCAAAGCTGTAACACCTTCGATTTGACAGTCACTACCCCGGTGGTTTCAGATAATGTTTTCAGTTCACTGACTGATTCAGATAAAGCCACCAAACCAATGGCTTACTCTCATTTGGAGCACAACCCATGCAAACACGATTGTTAACAAGTACTGTTATGGCTACGATGGTGCTTAGCTTGAATGCCTGTGCTGATAAGGCATCTGTGCCTAAAAATGCAATTTTTGGCCCCAATCCTACGTTGTCTGAACCGAATCCCGGTTTGCTGCCTACCGTCAATATAGCGCCCGCCATCGGCTGGTCAGATGGCAATCAGCCAACTGCGGCCGAAGGGCTTGAAGTCAATGCATTTGCTGAAGATTTGGCGCATCCACGCTGGTTATATGTCTTGCCCAATGGTGATGTTTTAGTTGCTGAAACCAATGCCCAGCCCAAGCCTGATGCTGACAAAAGTCTGAAGGGCATGATTATGGGTTGGGTTATGAAACGTGCTGGCGCAGCAGTGCCCAGCGCTGACCGCATCAGCCTGTTGCGGGATGAGGATGGCGATGGGATGGCCGAGACCAAAACCGTATTTATTGATGATTTGAAGTCGCCATTTGGCATGGCATTGATTGGTAACGACTTATATGTTGCCAACACCGACGCAATTATGCGTTTTCCTTATCAACAAGATGCCACAGAAATTACCGCTCCCGGTGAGCATATAGCGGATTTGCCAGCCGGTGATATCAATTATCACTGGACCAAAAACATCATCGCCAGCAAAGATGGAGAAATGCTCTATGCAACCGTCGGTTCCAATAGCAATATCGGCGAACAAGGTATGGAAAACGAAATCAACCGGGCGGCGATTTTACAAATCGACCTTGAAACCGGTGACAGTGAATTGTATGCCTCAGGGCTGCGTAATCCTAATGGCCTTGCCTGGCAGCCAGAAACCGGAGAACTCTGGACGACCGTTAATGAGCGTGATGGACTCGGCGACAATCTGGTGCCGGATTATATGACCTCGGTGCAGAAAGGCGGGTTTTATGGCTGGCCGTACAGTTATTTCGGGCAAAATATTGATGATCGGGTCGAGCCGCAACGGCCGGATTTGGTAGAAAAAGCCATTGCACCGGACTATGCTTTGGGTGCACATACCGCTTCGCTGGGCCTCGCATTCTATCAAGCAGATTTATTACCAGAACAATATAAAGGCGGCGCTTTTGTTGGTCAGCATGGCTCTTGGAATCGCGATCATTTAATTGGTTACAAAGTGATTTTTGTATCGTTTAAAGATGGTAAACCCACTGGTATGCCTGCAGATATTCTGACCGGATTTATTAATGAAGACGGCAATGCCCACGGCCGGCCGGTAGGTGTAGTGGTTGATAAACCCGGCGCACTGCTAGTTGCCGATGATGTTGGCAACACTATTTGGCGCGTGACGCCCAATCATTTGACTGGAAAATGAACGATTGATGAATCGCGCTGCTGATTTGATGGTGACATTGTTCCATTGGAATATCCTGATCCTGCCGTCAGATACCGAAATCTTTGTCGGACTGCGTCAACGCCCGGAAAC
>JAWWAG010000192.1:0-2464 GCA_033721795.1 Methylophaga sp.
GCTAATTGATAGGCAAAAATACCGTCAGCCCGGCGCAATATAAAGTCGCCAACATCACGGCTGGTATATTGCTGAAACTTGGGTTGGATACGATCTTCGATACTGATAACCGCATCTGGCACCAACAGTCGCCAGGCTCTGGCCGGTTTACCGTGTAAACCTTCACGACAGGTACCGGGATAAATCAGCCCATCGCTGCCGGCTTTGGCAGCATCGGCAATTTCCCGTCGACTGCAACCACAGGGATAAACCAGCTGCTGTTGTTTTAAATCTTCAAGGATGGCCTGATAGCGTTGTATCTGCTGACTTTGATAAACCACCTCACCATCCCACTCAAAGCCAAACGCTGTCAGCGTGCGCAAAATATCATCTCCAGCACCGGCTACTTCACGCGGTTTATCCAGATCTTCCATGCGCAGCAGCCATCTGCCGCGATGAGCACGGGCATCGAGAAAACTAGCCGTTGCAGTCAATAGTGAGCCAAAATGTAAAGGCCCGGTAGGCGAGGGGGCAAAACGGCCAATATAAAAATCAGATTTTAAGGTTTGATTCATATTCGCCAATAATGATATCAGTCAGTAGACCGTCAAGGATTGCCCCTTTTTAACATGTCAGAATTTTTATTTGTTTACGGCACATTACGCCGTCAGTTAATTCAACATCAGTATTTGCAACATCACACCGAGTTTATTGCCGAAGCCAGTATGCGAGGCCGTTTATATTTACTGGACGGTTACCCCGGTGCCGTGGATTCGACCGATTTTGCGGATACAGTGATCGGCGAAGTTTACAGAATCCACCGTTCAACGGCGCTATTGGCGATGCTGGATGATTATGAGGAATGCTCAGCAAAGTTCGCGAGGCCCCATGAATACCGGCGTGAGCTGCGTTCCGTAAATCTTCTTGATGGTCGGCAGCTTACAGCGTGGGTATATTTGTATAACCTGGATGTTAGTGATTTACCGCAGCTTGTTTCGGGTGATTTTTTAGGACGTGATAGCGTCATATATCGGGAGTAAAAGATTGAATTCAGCGTTTTTCCACCGGCAGTGGACAACTATGCAAAAACAACTCAGACAGAGCCAGTCCGGTAGCTGGATAAAACGGATTTTGCTGTGGCTGATGTTAGGCGTATTGATGGTGTTCAGTCTCGCCGCGTTGTTGTTTTTATTAGTGCTGAGCTGGATATTGGTGCCATTAATGATGATTCGGACTCGCCGAATGATGCGACGAAAACAACCCTTTACAGGTAATTCAGATAATGCCCGTCATCAGCATGACGATGTAATCGAGGGTGAGATTGTGGACCGGGATAAGCCATAAAAAAATTTGCCGGCGCTGTTCCGCGCCGACAAACCGTTAAAAATTGAAAGATGAAGTTCAGATTGTAAGATTGACGCCGAAAATCCCGACCACACCAATAATAATCAGATAAATTGCCACAATATAATTGAGCAAGCGTGGCACAACCAGAATTAAGATACCGGCAATAAGCGACAGCAGTGGTGTAAGCGCAAGTGTCATAACGTGGATCCTTTTGTTGATGAAAAGTCGTTTGAGTATGCCTGCTTACTCGTGGCTTTCACAATCCGCGTTTGCCGAAAAGTTGAAACGTTTATCAATTAAGGGCATTCAAGTGAGAGTTCACTGGTTCCAGCATGTGCCATTTGAAGGATTGGGCAGTATTTCGTCATGGTTGTTGCAACAGGGGCACAGCGTTCATCAGCATGCTTTATTTGATAATGCAGCGATACCGGATTTATCAGCTGTTGATGCCCTGATCGTCATGGGCGGACCAATGAGTGTCAATGACACCGCCGAACTACCCTGGCTAGCCGCTGAAAAACAATTTATTCGTCAAATGCTGAAGGCCGGCAAACCAGTGCTTGGGATTTGTCTTGGTGCACAGCTAATTGCCAGTGCGCTGGGCGCTGAAGTCTATGCGAATCCTGAAAAAGAAATCGGTTGGTGGCCGTTACAAAATATGACGGCAACGTCAGCCGTATTTCATTTCCCGGCTGATTTTTCAGCGTTTCACTGGCATGGGGAAACTTTCGATTTACCACCAAACGCGATGTTATTAGCCAGTAGTTCGGCATGTCAGAATCAGGCCTTTCAGGTGGGCAATAATGTCATTGGTCTGCAATTTCATCTTGAAACTACCCCTGAATCGGCAGCGGCATTAGCCGAGCATTGCGCTTCTGATTTGGTGTCGGCAACCTATATCCAAAACAAACAGCAGATCCTGAATGTAAACGATGAGGTATATCAAAAACTGAATGCTCTAATGGCAGATGTGCTGCAGGGTTGGCTGCATAATGCGTCAACCTGAACCTCGCCAAAGTTACGGTAATACTTACAAAGCAAATGGTTACGGTAACGGATTGTCACAACTTGGCAATCCAATGGCCGTGAACTATAACGAGCACTTGTCTGTCCGTTTTTAAGGCGATGAAATAACGAC
>JAWWAG010000193.1:0-2407 GCA_033721795.1 Methylophaga sp.
ATAACGCATAAAAAAACCGCCCTCATGAGGGCGGTTTTTTGTTTAGCAAAAAACCAATCGGGCTTATTTAGCGCCAAATGGATGTTCGCTGGCTTTGTACTGAGCAACAACATCAGCTGCTTTTGGCTCACGTGCAACAGCACGTTTGATAGCTTCTTTAGTTGCACGGTAGTTCCAGTCTTGGATCTTCTGGTCGCTATCAGCAGTTGGTGAAATAAAGACACCAACACAGATAAAGCAATCATCAGCTTCAGCAGCTGGAATAGTGCCATCTTCAACACATTCAGCAACGGCTAATGAAACCCCACGTTGTGCTGGACCGAACATTTGTACGGCTTGTTTCATGTTTTTGATTGTTACTTTGTTAAACATAACGGTCGCTGGTTTGACCATCAGGTTAGGAGCAACAACTGCCAACAGACCATTAACGCCTTGTTTTTGGTCGGTCAGAGTGCGGCAGAACGCATCTTCAGCAGCTGAGCCACGTGGGCCCATCAATAAATCAATATGTGAGACGTTGTCTAAGTCACCATCTTCGATGACCAGAGATTCACCTACGAGTACGCGATCGATAACTGGCATGTTTTGTTTTCCTGTTCCAAAAAAATTGTCAAAAAGGCTCATTTTTTCCGCTCTTCTAGAAGCGGTTTATACGTAATAAAGGAACGTATCACCTGCTCAGCGCCGCACGCTATGTGCATTGAGCTACTGAAATTCGGTTGATGTCAGCCTGTGACAAAGCATGCAGCAATAACGCGGCTGCACTGATGTCGGCGGTAGTACCCGGATTGATGGCTAGACATTTTAATTGTTGGTCCCAGTCCCTGAGCTCGTCTTGCAAAGAACGTAATGTGGTTAGGTTATTCATTTTTGCAACAAATAATTGCGCCTGTTCTGAAACGATTTGAGCTTGCTGCCATGAAAATTTACGGCTTATCAGTGTGTCTGGGACACGTGATAGGACACTAAGATACGCGAAAGCGGTTGCCCATTCAACCTTTTCCCCACAGTTCAGAGAATTTGTCAATTCCTTAAAGGCAATTTCCCATACTTCCTTGTAATTATTGATATATTGTCGGGCGATGCTGTCGCGGTTTTGCGCTAAAAACATCGCCTCACGGAGCGTTACGGTGGGTTTGCGGCGAATATCCTGTTCAACTGTTTCACCCAGGTTGCCGGCCTCGGCCATTTGAATTGCCTGATAACAGTCCTCGGCATCAGCGATGCTCAGGTTTTTGAGCACAATGTTCAGTGCTGCTGGCAATTCGGAGAAGCCCGAACACTGCCAGGCCGCCTCAATAATCGGTGCAAACAGTAAAATGATGCCCAGATTGGTATTGCAATCGACCACCTGCCGGGTGGCAATCACCGATTGTAAAATCCGCTGGCCAACGGTTAAATCCGGCTGTGCCATGACCGGTGCAATTGCCGCGGCACTTCGCAGGAAGTCATCGATCTGCATCTGATGGCCATCACTGTAAGAATTAACATTACCGGGTTTGGGAGCATTCACTTCTTGTTCGCAGGCCCAGCGAATACAGTCTGACAGTCGTTGTTCAGACAGCATGATCGGGGATGGGACGGTACTGATTTTTTTCAAGACGAGCCGCCACCATGCGTGCAATAGGGCCTGCAACATCGGCGCCGGTTGCCTGAAACAAACCTTTCCAGGCCGGTACGCTGTTCACTTCTAAAACACTGAAACGGCCATTATGATCCTGAATTAAATCTACGCCGGCGTAGGGCGCTTCAACGGCGCGGCTTGCCGCCAGGGCTAAATCACGCATTTCATCCGTGACGGTTGCAGCAAAACACTGTGCGCCCTGGGCAAAGTTCGTGATCCAATGGCCAGAGCGGCGGGACATGGCGGCCACCAATTGATCATCAATGATCATTAAACGCCAGTCCTGCCAGGCACCTTGCTCAGCCGGCAGCATATAGCGTTGCAAATAAAAAGCTTCACCCACCGGCATTATCAAATCCAGTTGATCCATATTATCGATGCGGATAATGCCTTTGCCCTGGCAGCCAAATAGCGGCTTCATAACGACTGAATAACCGGCAGCCAGTTCACGGCGGATAATATCAACGGCTTGTTGACGATCTTCACAGGCCCATGTGGGCGGTGTATTTAAGCCGGCCAAAGCCAAACGCAGTGAAGTGCGCGCTTTATCAACGGTCAGCTCAATGACATTGGCCGGATTCAGCACCGGCACGTCTAGCTCAGCCAGTGTGTGTAACACATCCATGCGCAACGTGATTTGTTCCAGACTACCTGGCGCAATACCGCGCACTAACACAGCATCCGGCAAACGAACATTAAACCCCGGAATATAGAGTCGTTGCGGTAAGCTTAAATCGATCCGGCAAAACGCCAGATCGCTGTAAACCGTCTCAATGCCCAGCC
>JAWWAG010000194.1:0-2370 GCA_033721795.1 Methylophaga sp.
AAAAGCGGCCACGCTGTCATTGCTGGTTTGATTCAGCCGGTGACGCAGAAACAGATAATCCAGATAACTTTGCAGCGGATAGCCATCCAGTTGGTTACGAAGTGTCTGGAACCGCGGTAACTGGTGGGTTTGCAGGGCTTTTTTGGCCTGCTGATAAGTTTTCCGCTGGTCATCGAGCGATAAGGCAGCATCAGAGATTGCTGGCATAAAGGTAGCCAGCAGCAATAGAGAACTAAACAATTTGCGCAATTTCATGGCGCCTATCATAAAGTAAATCCAGCTCGAATATCAGGGCATTGCCAGCTGTTTTTGCAGATGACTTTCTATATCGTCCAGATTAGGGATCAACGCCGTTTTATTGCCAATTTTAATTTGGCAATGCAGCCAGTTTGGCACGACATCAGGCGTGTTGGTTTGCAGGGCCGCCTCGTTAAGCGTGATTAGTTGTGGCGCGCCGCAGCAGGGCATAGCGTAATACTCAACTAATGCATTATCGTTAATGCCATTAACAATACACAATTTATTTGCTGCACGACTTTCAGCATCGGCAGGCTCATCAATCAGGTTTTCCAAATCAATAACCGGCAAAATACTGTCACGCCAGTGACATTGGCCGACAATAAAACTTTTTTGTTCAGACTGCGCTGAAACAATTTTTCTGGGCAGTGGAATCACTTCAGCAATCGTAGTGTTAGGCAATAACAAATAATGCTGGCGAAGTGGAATCAGCATACAGTGAACAAAATCAAGCTTGGCAGGCATGGCAGATCCAGATTAATGATGACGGTGCGGATAACCGGCACCGAGCAGTTGTTTCATGGCAGCGACCAATTCATTTTCCTGGTAGGGCTTGCCGAGATAATCGTTCACACCAATACCCAGGGCTCGTTGCCGGTGTTTCTCCCCTGTGCGTGAGGTGATCATGATGATCGGTAAATGCTGAAATTGTGGGTCATTGCGGACAATTGATGCAAATTCAAAACCATCCATTCGCGGCATTTCAACATCCAATAGAATAATATCCGGTTGTTGTTCATACAGATTGGCCAGCGCCTCGACGCCATCTTTTGCGGTCATAACCGTGAAACCAAGCCGACTTAACAGACTACCGGAAGCTTTACGCATGGTAATCGAATCATCCACTACCATAGCGATCGGCAGTCGTTGCTCCGCTTTTTGCTGTAAAGCCAGCTCTTCCGGCAGATCAGCGCTGCCAGCATGCTGTTGGCGATGTACTTCAATCAGCGTTGGTATATCTAAAATCAGCACCACCCGACCATCACCCAGAATGGTAGCGCCATTAATAGCATTAATATGCGATAGCTGCTTGCCGATCGATTTAATAACAATTTCGCGGTTACTGTTAATGACATCCACCAGCAGTGCGACGCGAACATGACCGCTGCGGAACAACAGCATTGGCATTGGTTGGCGAGCATTATCAGGAAGGTTTAACGGCTCACCGAGCAAATGACTGAGCGGCACAAATTCATACTCTTCATCATTAAACTTGTAGACCGGCTGTGAATTCATCAGCAATTCACGTATTTCGCCAACGGACAAACGTTCACCGGCTTTGACCGTCGAGAGCGGAATGGCAAATTGCTGTTGATTAGCGGTGACCAGCAAGGCTTGAATAAGCGATAAGGTGAGGGGTAATCGGATATGAAAACAGCTGCCTTGGCCGGCGGCCGATTCAATCGTTAAACGGCCTTTTAGCGCACGGATTTCATTATTGACCACATCCATACCGACGCCACGGCCAGCCAGTTGCGATACACTGTCGGCGGTACTGAAACCGGAGGTCAGAATCAGCTGCATCAGCATTTCATCGCTGGGATTGTCATCCGGTGCTATTAATTTCAGTGCCAGCGCTTTACGGCGGATTTTATCGATATTCAGGCCCTGGCCATCATCGCGGATGCTCAATACGATCTCCGAACCTTCCCGTTGCAGATCAATTTGCAATTGGCCACTTTCAGATTTGCCATGCTGTTGACGCTCTGCCGGCGCTTCAATACCGTGAGCGATAGCATTACGCAGAATATGCTCGATTGGCGCAACCAGTCGATCCAAGATCGCCCTATCCAATTCCTGATTAGCACCCTGTACACGCAACTGTGCCTGTTTGCCGGTTTCGTTTCCAGTTTGTCTAACGATACGTTCAAGGCGTGGCACGATATGCGTGAATGGAATCAGCCGGGTATTCATCAGACCATGCTGTAAATCGGTATTCAGCCGCGATTGTTGCAACAAAATGACATCCGTTTCCCGCACCATTTGATCCATGGATCGGCTGATATCATTTAAATCAATCACGCTTTCGGTCAGACTGCGTGATAATTGTTGAATGGTCGAAAAGCGATCCAG
>JAWWAG010000195.1:0-2306 GCA_033721795.1 Methylophaga sp.
CTATTTATCGATGCCCTGGCCAGTCGCAGTCGTGAAGAAGAGTTGCAGTTACGCGTGGTAGCTAGTTCGGTAATCAGTCATAATCGCGCCATGCAAGCAGGACTCAGCGTTATGAGTATCAATCAGCTGACCGGTCTCGATCTATACGTTGATGGCGCTGATGAAGTCGCACCGGATCTGACTCTGCTCAAAGGTCGTGGTCAGGATTTGGTACGTGAAAAAATTCTCGCCCATCATGCTGATCAATTCCTGGTGTTAGTTGATGATAGCAAACTGGTTAAAGCCATTGGCGACACACATCCCATTCCTATTGAAGTTAATCCGGATAGCTGGCAACTGGTGCAAACTGCCTTACAACAAGCGGGTGGGCACGGTGAATTACGTTTGAATGCCTCTGGTGATAATGTGTTTTTTTCCGCTGCAGGATCATTGGTGTTAGATATGCAGTTTACTGATATCAGCTGCAAAAACCTGGATCAATTGCTATCGTCGCTGCCGGGCGTTGTTGAGCATGGGATTTTTTATCAATTGGCCAGTGATGTGCTGATTGGCCGTGCTGATGGCGTGGAAAGAATAACCGCCGATTAAATGCAGCAGCGCCGTGGCGCTGCTGCGGTATGCTTTATTTTTTCAGTTCTTCGAGAATGGTTTCGGCTTTAGATTTGCCGAATTCTCCGGAGCCTTCGACACCAAGATAGGTAACAGTGCCGTCTTTGACGATCATCGCAAAACGGTATGCGCGCACACCCATGCCACCACCAGTCAAATCCCGATCCAGTCCCAATGCTTTGGCATACTCAGCACTGCCATCAGCCATCATACGGACTTTCCCTTCTACATTATTTTCGCGACCCCATGCAGCCATCACAAAGGCATCGTTGACGGCCATACACCAGATTTCATCAGCACCTGCGGCTTTGATATCATCCGCCAAGGCCACAAATCCAGGTAAATGCTGGGCACTACACAGCGGTGTAAAAGCACCTGGTACGGCGAATAAGACAATGGTTTTGCCTTTAGCCATTTCCAGTACTTCATATGGCTGGGGATTCATCGGGCAACCATTATGCGGATCAAATTCGACACATTCGGTCAGTTTACCGGCGGGTAGTTTTTGTCCTACTTCAATACTCATGTTGTTTCCTCCAGATTGCGAAATAAGATTTCAAGCATAAGCTAATTAAAGACATTACTAAACTACTGGTTTGGTGATCGCAGTCGACATCGTTATGATAGATCTGAATCGAAATCAAAGGAGCTAACGATGGCTATGCAAGATCCATTGAAATGGGGTGTACTTGGTGCGGCGCGAGTAGTCGAAAAACTCGTTCCGGCAATCATCGCAGCTGATAATGCCGTGCTGGTTGCCATTGCCAGCAGACGGGCGGGGGCTGCCGCAGAAGCCATCGAAAAATATGCGCAGGGCCAACCTATCGAAGCGCTGGATGATCCGCAGGATTTGCTGCAGCGTGATGATATTGATGCTATTTATTTACCGATGGCCAATGAAGAGCATGCGGAGTGGGCACTCAAAGTTATCGCAGCCGGCAAACATGTGCTGATTGAAAAACCAATGGCACTTCGGGTCAGTGATATTAATGCGATTGCTGAAGCGGCTGATAAAGCGAACGTCACGGTAATGGAAGGTTTTATGTATCGCTTTCATCCGCAACATGAAGCCGTGCGGGAAATTATCGAGTCCGGCGAAATTGGTGAAGTGCGTACCGTTAATACCCATTTTGCGTTTCCGATGAAGCCAGCCCGGTTATATCGGGTGAATCGCAGCATCGATAATGGCGGCGGGGCAATGTGGGATATTGGCCCTTATGCTGTGCATACCGCGCGGTTATGGTTTGACGATGAGCCTAAAGCCGCCTTTGCCATGGCGCATTTGAATGATCATAGCGCTGATTTAAGTCTGGCCGGTCAGTTTGATTATGGCGATGGCCGCTATTCGCAGTTTGAAATGAGTTTTCAACATGCCCGGCGCAGCACCTACGAGATTATTGGCACATTAGGCGGCATTAAGTGTCATCAGGTCTGGCAGCCTGCAGATCAGGAACCGATCATTTCGTGGTGGACAGAGGCGGGCAAACAAGAACAAATGATATTGCCGGTTGCCGATCAGTTTGTTCGTGAGATTGAACATTTTTCGGATTGTGCATTAAATCACAAGCCACCAGTATTAACACTTGCTGATGCACGCGCCAATTGTGTCGCCATTGAGGCAGCCTTGCAATCCGTCAGGGAGCGTCGGCATATAGAAATCACGAATCGTGGCTCGTAACTTGCATTTGGAATATCAG
>JAWWAG010000196.1:0-2264 GCA_033721795.1 Methylophaga sp.
CAAACCGGGTTTCAGGCCTTTGAGAATTTCGATGGTTTCAGAAATTGATGGCTCAGGCACATCAATTTTCTGGAAGCGTCGTGCTAATGCTCTGTCATGTTCAAAAATGCTGCGGTATTCCTGATACGTCGTTGAACCAATGCATTTTAATTCACCGTTCGCCAATAACGGTTTTAATAAGTTGGCAGCATCCATGGCACTGTTACCGGCGCTCCCAGCACCAATGACAGTATGAATTTCATCGATAAATAAAATCGCGTGATCTTTTTGTTTAATTTCACGAAGCAACGCTTTCAAACGTTTTTCAAAATCACCACGATATTTAGTACCAGCGACCAATGCGCCCATGTCCAGCGCATAGATGACGGCATCTTCGAGTATTTCGGGTACATCGCCATCTTCAATCCGCTTGGCGAGGCCTTCGGCTAATGCAGTTTTACCAACACCGGCTTCACCGACAAACAACGGATTATTTTTCCGGCGACGGCACAGCACCTGCAAAGTGCGCTCAATTTCATGGGCACGACCAATTAACGGATCAATCCGGCCCAGTTTGGCTTCGGCATTTAAATTAGACGCATACAAAGCCAGCGCACTTTTATTTTCACCGCTGCCTTCCCCTTCTTCACCCTGCGGTTTTTCAACTTTGGCTTCCGGGCTTGATTCACCGATGTTGCTGTGGCTGATGGCATTGACCACATCCAACCGGGTGACATCCTGTTTTTGTAATAAGAAAACAGCTTGCGACTGCTGCTCAGAGAAAATCGACACCAGAACATTGGCACCTGTAACTTCTTCGCCACCGGATGACTGCACGTGCATTACCGCACGCTGCAAAATGCGTTGAAATGCAAGGGTTGGCTGGGTCTCACGTTCGGTATCTTCTGGCAAAGTCGGCAGATTATCGGCAAGAAAATCGGTCAGATCCTGACGCAAAGCGGCAATATCCACCTCACAAGCTTTCAGCACTGCTAATGCCTGACCATTTTCAAGCAACGCCAATAGCAGATGCTCAACGGTCAGAAACTCATGCGAACGTTGCCTTGCATAGTTAAAAGCCTGACTCAGCGTGTGCTCTAATTCTTTACTTAACATACGTCATTTCGCCTGTAGTCTTGCTGCCACGGTTAATCCTGTTCCATGGTGCACTGTAGAGGGTGCCCGTTGTGCTGGGCATAACTGTTGACCTGTTCCACTTTGGCCTCGGCGATTTCAAAAGTAAATACCCCGCACAAAGCCTGGCCTTCCGTGTGCACCTGCAGCATGGTACGTGTTGCTCGCTCACGCCCCATATCAAACAGTTTTTCCAACACTTCGACGACAAAATCCATTGGCGTATAGTCGTCGTTCAGCATAATCACCCGATACTTGGGTGGCTGTTTCAGTTCGGGCTTGGACGGGGCAACTGCAAAACCATGCCCTGTTGTCCAGTCTGGTACCGATTTTTCAGTCATCGTTTAAATCAGCTCGCTGCATCAACCATTTTTTTGAGTTCACCTGATTCGTACAGTTCCATAATAATGTCACAACCGCCAACTAATTCACCATTAATGTACAGCTGCGGAAAAGTTGGCCAGTCGGCATAACGATGTAAATTGGCGCGTACATCCGGATCAGCCAGTACATTGACATAAGCAAATTCTGAACCACATGCCGCCAGTGCCTGCGATGACCGGCTGGAAAAACCACATTGTGGAAACTCCGGTGTGCCTTTCATAAACAAGATCACAGAATTGCCTTCAATTGCCTGCTTGATCCGCTCCATAATATCCATGCTACTACCTCTTTAATTGATTCGTTGTGCAGATGGGGGCCATCTGCTGATAATTCAAGATTACGCCAGTGATGCCGGCTGCTGCAAGAGGCCTAAAACCCCATCCAAACCACAATAGTTTAATGCTGTTGAAGCGTGCTGCTGCACCATCGGTTTAGCATGATAGGCAACGCTGATCCCGGCTTCAGCCATCATCATTAAATCATTGGCTCCATCACCCATGGCAATGGTCTGTGCGGGCTTGATTTTTAATTCATTACAACGCGCCAGTAAGAAATCAGCTTTGGCTTTTGCGCCACAAACATCACCGACGACTTCGCCAGTCAGTTTGCCATCTTCCTCGCCCAACACATTGGCCTGACTAAAGTCTAAATTCAGCCGCTTTTGTAAACGCTCGGTAAAAAACGTGAACCCGCCAGATACCAGCGCCGTTTTAATGCCGAGCTGTTTCAAACCCGTCAACATGATTTCAGCGCCTGGATTGAGTTGC
>JAWWAG010000197.1:0-2250 GCA_033721795.1 Methylophaga sp.
AATCAGCCGAGCGCATTTTTACTGCTCAATAATTGATACAGATCTTTGCGGCGATCTTTGAGATTGGTTACGGCACCCTCGCTACGCACCAGTTTGAGTTTTTCCAAATCAAGATCTGAAAACATAATCATTTCGGTATTCGCTGTGGTTTCGGCCATGACGGCATCATGTGGAAAGGCAAAATCCGATGGTGAAAATACCGATGACTGGGCGTATTGTACGTCCAGATTTTCCACTTTCGGTAAATTACCGACACTGCCCGTTATCGCCACATAACATTCGTTTTCAATGGCCCGTGCATGCGCACAGTAACGGACACGGAGATAGGCGTTTTTGGTATCGGTCCAGTAAGGCACAAAGATAATATCAACACCTTGCTCAGCGGCAATTCGGCCTAGTTCGGGAAACTCAATGTCATAGCAAATCATGATAGCAACGCGGCCAGCATCGGTTTCGAACACCTGAAACTCATTGCCGCCCTCGATAACCCAGTCACGACGCTCATGTGGCGTGATATGCACTTTGCGCTGCATTTCAACACGACCGTCACGGTGACATAAATAGGAAACGTTATAGACGCGATCATTTTCCAGCAGCGGCATGGATCCGGTAATGATATTAATGTTGTAACTGACCGCCATTTCTGACATTTCATCACGAAACTGTTCAGTAAATCCGGCCAGGAACCGAATGGCGCGGGTTTGATCCATTTGATCCGTTAAACCCATTAAGGGCGCATTAAAAAACTCCGGAAACAACGCAAAGTCGCTTTTATAATCCGACAGCGCATCGACAAAATACTCAACTTGCTTCAGTACTTCCTCAACGGAAGTAAACTCACGCATCTGCCATTGTACGGCGCCCAACCGAACCTGCGTTTTACGGGTTCGCACCACCGATTCCGGCGGTGTGTAGAGAATATTATTCCAATCGAGCAGCGTGGCGTGACCCAGTGATTTTTCATCCTCGGGCAGATATTTGTGCATCAGCCGAGTAACCTGAAAATCATTGGACAACTGAAAAGTAAGGATTGGATCGTAAATTTCCTTACGCGACACCTGTTCAATATATTCTGCCGGCGACAATTCTTTAGCAAACTTATGATAATTAGGGATCCGCCCACCAGCCAGAATTGCCCGCAAATTCATCGAACGGCATAACTCCTTTCGGGCTTCATAAAGCCGTCTGCCAAGGCGGTAACCGCGATATTCAGGGTGAATAAAAACATCCAGTCCGTATAACGAATCACCTTTTGCGTTGTGCCAGATTTTATCGTTACTTAATATTAAATCATCATAGGTATGCGGGTTACTAAATCGGTCATAACTCACCATTACGGTCAGCGCCACGGCAATCAGCTCGCCGGAATCTTCTATACAGATTTGTCCTTCCGGGAATTGTGTGACCAGCCCCTCAATGGTTGTTTGCGGCCAGGCACCGCCGATATCGTTATATACCACGTCCATAAGATGCTTGAGCTGATCGTAATCATCCATTTGCAGATTACGCAGATTGAGGTGCAGCTCTTCGTGGGCCATAAATACTCCATTGGTTCAGCGATAAGGTTGAGTCTAGCAGAAAGGCTGGCTGGCAAAGCAGACAGTGGTGATATAAATGTTCCGACCAGTAAATCCCGTTTATTGCTCACAACAGCTAATCAATTCACAAAGGTGTGATGGTCAACGCCACTGAAATATATGAGGTTCTGCTCGGACACTGAATAATCTTTTCAGGCAGCATCATTAATCACACCAGTCCGGTGCCAAAAGGCTTCGACAGTGGGGCACTTTATCGATTTGCCAGTGCTGAATCGCCCAGCACCAGATGTCAGAAAGTGTGCAAGCGGCTAAGTCTGCAGGTGGTTGTAACCCAAGCAATGCTAACACTTCGCAAATTACCCGGCCATTTTCTTCTGCTTTTACCGGTTCGGCGCGGTTTTGTTTACTTAGTTTTTGGCCGGAACGATCCGTTGCCACCGGCAAATGTGCATACTTAAGCACCGGATAATTTAAAATGCGTTGCAATAATATTTGCCTCGGTGTGGATTTCAGTAAATCAGCGCCACGGACAACATGAGTGACACCTTGTAGGGCATCATCAGCCACCACCGCTAATTGATAGGCAAAAATACCGTCAGCCCGGCGCAATATAAAGTCGCCAACATCACGGCTGGTATATTGCTGAAACTTGGGTTGGATACGATCTTCGATACTGATAACCGCATCTGGCACCAACAGTCGCCAGGCTCTG
>JAWWAG010000198.1:0-2213 GCA_033721795.1 Methylophaga sp.
ACGTTCGAGCATTGCTTGCTCAAAAACCTGGCCTTCGGCAAAACCGATCTGACTTAATGATTTGGTTAACTCATCACCATCAATATCTTTATTACCGACAAACTCGATACGGGAAATCGCTGGCCGCTCGCTGACCTTAATGACTAAAACGCCGTCATCACTTTCCACTTGAACATCGTTAAAGTATTTGGATTTAAATAATGAGCGAATAATGCCCTGCACATCATTATCGGTTAGTTCATCACCGACTTTGACCGGCAAATAGTTAAATACGGTACCAGCGGAGATGCGTTGCAAACCCTCTACACGGATATCTTTGATGATAAATTCTTCAGCCCAGGCAGCCGAAGTAACGCAAAATAATGCCAGTGCAGTGAGTATTTGTTTCATTGTTATTATCAGACAGTCCGCCGACGAAATCGTAAGTGTACCTGCAATGCCAAGATTAGCCAAACAGTCTTGTTAAATCATTGGCAAAGGCTAGAAACATCAGCATTAGCAACAGGATCAGGCCTATTTTCTGCCCCTGCATTTGTATCGTTTCAGATACCGGGCTACCTTTAATCCATTCGATAAAATACATCAACAAATGACCTCCATCGAGAATCGGTACCGGTAATAAATTCAGGATTCCCAGACTGATACTGATCATTGCCAGAAAGCTGATAAAGCTGATCAATCCTTGCTGAGCACTGCTGCCGGCATATTGGGCGATGCTGATTGGGCCACCCAGATTATCAGTGGAAACACTGCCTTTAATCATGCCCCATAAACTCGAAATGGTATTTGCACTGAAAGACCATGTCTGTAAAACCGCTTCCGGAACGGCAGCCACCGGTCCATAACGCAATTCTGATTTTAATTCAGCCGGTAATTGCTGCTCGCTGAGTGCCACCCCAGCGCCAATCAGACCTTTTCCCTGCTCGTCTGGTTTGGGCGTCAATTTGGCATTAACCAGTTCCCCATCACGGATATAACTGATTTGCAGTGTTTTATTCGGTGAGGATTGAATCAATGCTACCCAGGCTTGCCAGTCATCCAAATTTTGGTTGTCGGCGCTAATGAGTTCATCACCTGCTTTCAAACCCGCTTTAGCCGCAGCGCCATCAGCCATTACCTGCCCCAAAACGGCTGGCATTGGTGGCCGATAAGGCTCGATACCAACTTGTGTAAATAACTCCGTCGCAGCATCAAGGCTAATTTCCGGGAATTGCAGTGTTTTTTCATGACTAATACCACCACTTAACACGGTAATCGTTACTTTATCACCATCCTGAGCATAATCCAGCCAGCGCTGAAACACACTGTTCCAGGTAGGTGTTTTTTTACCATTAATGGCGATTAATTCATCACCGGATTGGAATTTCGCCAACGCCGCCGGTGAGTCAGCAATAACCTCATCAATAATTGGTTTACTCCCCGGCACGCCCATTACCAGTATTAACCAGTAGGCGAATATCGCAAATAGTAAATTGGCAGCAGGCCCTGCCGACACAATGGCCACACGTTTACCCAATGACTGTTGATCAAAACTCAATCGTTTTTCGGCTTCAGTCACGTCCATTTCGCGGCTATCGAGCATCTTTACATAACCGCCCAATGGCAAGGCGGCAATAACAAATTCGGTGCCATTTTTACCGGTACGTGACCATAAGGCTTTGCCAAAGCCGACCGAAAACTTCAACACTTTTACGCCGCATCGCCGGGCGACCCAGTAATGGCCAAACTCATGGATTACCACCAGTAAACTGAGCGCAATAATGAAATAAAATAACGATTGCATCAGTCAATCAGCCCTGTTGCAACCTGACGTGCTGCTTTATCAGCAGCCAGTACAGTACCCAGATCATCAACCGGCACGGATTCAATCTTGTTCAAAGCCTGCTCAATAATGTCGGCAATTTCTGTAAAGCGAATTTGGGATTGTAAAAAAGCTTCGACAGCGACTTCATTGGCTGCATTTAATATGGCAGTGCTGGTACCACCGGTATTTAACGCCTGATAAGCAAGTTTCAGGCAGGGAAAGCGTTCAAAATCTGCTTCTGCAAAATCCAGACGGCCAGCTTTTATCAAGTCGAGCGGTGCCACACCGGAATCAATCCGTTTTGGCCAGGCCAGGGTATTGGTAATGGGTGTCCGCATATCAGGGTTACCCATCTGCGCCAGCACCGAGCCATCGGCATAATCGACCATCGAATGAACAATGCTTTGCC
>JAWWAG010000199.1:0-2205 GCA_033721795.1 Methylophaga sp.
AAAGCCCTGCAAACCCACCAGTTACCGCGGTTCCAGACACTTCGTAACCAACTGGATGGCTATCCGCTGCAAAGTTATCTGGATTATCTGTTTCTGCGTCACCGGCTGAATCAAACCAGCAATGACAGCGTGGCCGCTTTTCTGAATAAGCACGACGACAGTTTTTTTGCTGATCGTTTACGAAGTGCCAAACTCAATAAGCTGGCCGTTAGCAAACAATGGCAGGCATATCTGAATTTTTATCAGCCCTCCCAATCAGCTACCAGAGCCTGTTACCATGCCCAGGCTTTAATGCATACCGGTCAGTATGATGCCGCGGAAAAAGCTGCCCTTGAATTATGGCTGGTACCATATTCACAGGATAAAGCTTGTGACCCGGTGTTTAGCTTTATCGAAAAACGCGGCTTGCTGACTGATGAACGTCGTTGGCAGCGATTTATGCTGAGTTTGCGTGCACAACAATTTTCTCTGGCCAGCTATTTGGCTAAAACAGTTGATGCAGCGGCCACCGCGCAGGCCTGGACAGAACGCTGGCAACAAACGCACAATAATCCACTGAATATGCTATCGCAATTACCGGCAGCGGTTGATTACAACCGGGTGAGCCTTGCTAATGATGTGCCGTTATCACGGGAAATCATTGTCCATGGTTTGAGTCGTCTGGCACGTCAAAATCCGGATAAGGCTTATTTTCACTGGCAACGGCTGAAACCGGTCTACCAGTTCAGTGATGAACAACAACATGCTGTGCAGCGTGAAATTGGGCTGTGGGCCGCTTTGAATCGTCAGGATGAAGCGCTGCATTATTTTGGTGACACCCCTAACGAACCATGGCGAGTGCGCGCTGCGCTGTGGCAACAAAACTGGCCCGCAGTCAAAGCCGCCATCGCCAGTCTTGATGACAACACCCAACAGGAAACCAGATGGCAATACTGGCTGGCCCGCAGTCTCGATAAAACCGGTGATAGAATCGCTGCAGAGGTCATTTGGCGAGAGCTCATTAGCGAGCGTGATTATTATGCATTTTTAGCCGCTGACCGGCTTGGTGCCGACTACAGCATGAATCATCGACCGATTGAGGCTGAACCTGCTGAAATCGCAGCGCTGAAAGCGATGCCGGCCTATCAGCGTTTATATGAGTTTTATCATATTGGCGAAGATCTGGAAGCACGGCGCGAGGCGTATTATTTGCAAAACACCTTAACCGATCGTCAATTGCAATTATTGTCTTTAGAAACCCACCGCTGGGGCTGGCATAACCAGACTATTGCCCTGCTGGGCAGTGCGCAATACTGGGATGCGCTTGATCAACGCTTCCCGGTGCTCCATGGCGATGACATGCTACAAGCCGCTAAGAATCAAAAACTTGATGTCGCTTGGTTATTGGCCATTGCCCGTCAGGAAAGTGCCTTTGATCCTGCGGCAAGGTCACACGCCGGGGCCATGGGTTTAATGCAAGTTATGCCGGCGACTGGTCGCAGTACTGCAAAATTGCTGAATAAACCACTGCAATCAGAGTCTGAACTGTATCAGCCGGCACGTAATATTGAAATCGGCAGCCGTTATCTGCGTAAAGTCTATGAAGATTTACAAACCAATCCTGTGCTGGCCACTGCCGCCTATAATGCCGGGCCGCATCGCGTGCAGCGCTGGTTGCCGGAAAACAATAGCTTACCTGCCGATATCTGGGCTGAAAATATTCCGTTTAACGAAACCCGCCGCTACATTCGCGCCGTGATGAGTTATACCGCAACGTATGATTATCAACTGAAACGGCCGATTATTCCGCTAAGTGAGCGCATGCCGACAGTGCGTCCGGGAAAACTTAAATAATACTGATGGATATTTATCAAGTCGGTGGCTGTGTCCGGGATCGACTGCTAGGCCTGCCGGTTAATGATCACGACTGGGTGGTGGTCGGTGCTGATGCGCAAACCATGCTGGCACAAGGTTATCGCCCGGTTGGTAAAGATTTCCCGGTATTTTTGCATCCCCAGACGCACGAAGAATACGCACTGGCCCGTACAGAGCGTAAAACCGCGCCCGGTTATCGCGGCTTTGCTTTTTATGCCGCTCCAGATGTCAGTCTCGAAGAGGATTTACAGCGCCGTGACTTAACAATTAATGCCATGGCGCAAACTGCCGATGGCAAAATTATTGATCCGTTTGGCGGGCAGCAGGATTTACAGGCGGGTTTATTACGCC
>JAWWAG010000200.1:0-2201 GCA_033721795.1 Methylophaga sp.
CGGCCAGCAAAAAAAGCACCGGGCAGATTCTGCCGGCTAAACGGGTTACTATGCAGCGCGAGACGGTCGAGGTAAGCAGGTTCTGCAGTGGCGTGCATTTCCGTCATCAATATTCTCTTAGCAAAAAGCGTCCAAAGTGGCCGCTAATTGTGCAGGCGGGTAATCATCGCTGATAACAGCCTGTCCTATCGCTTTCAGCAAAATTAAGCGAATGGCGCCATCCTGAACTTTTTTATCGACAGCCATTAAATCCATAAAACGCTCCGCAGTCATCCCAGACGGAACGCTTGTCGGTAAGCCAGCTTGGATTAACAAAGATTTAATACGCTCGACATTTGCCGGATCCAGCCAGCCCAGACGTTGGGATAAATCGGCAGCCATCACCATACCGATAGCAATTGCCTCACCATGTAACACCACACCATAACCACAACCGGTTTCAATAGCATGGCCAAACGTATGGCCCAGATTTAGCAACGCACGGACACCCTGTTCACGTTCATCAGCAGCTACAATATCGGCTTTATCCTGACAAGAACGCGCAATCGCCTGCGCCAGTAATTCAGGCTGCCTGTCGTTTAATCCGGCCATATTTGCTTCGAGCCAGTCAAAAAACTCGGCATCATTAATCAAACCGTATTTGATGACTTCGGCAAGGCCAGCTGCAAACTGGCGATCATCCAGCGTATTTAACGTGCTGGTATCGGCAAACACACATTGCGGTTGATAAAAGGCGCCAATCATATTTTTACCGAGTGGATGATTAACAGCTGTTTTACCCCCCACGGATGAATCGACTTGAGAAAGCAACGTTGTAGGCACCTGAATAAACGTTACTCCACGTTGATAACAGGCAGCAGCAAAGCCTGCCATGTCGCCTATAACACCACCACCTAGTGCGATAACCGTAACTTGTCGTGACATTCTGGCCTGCAGCAGACCATCAAAAATCCGCTGCATGATTTCCAGTGTTTTATATTGCTCGCCGTCAGGCAGAATCACCGTTTCCAGCCGATAGGCGGTTAAAGCAGACTTCACCTCATCCAAGTACAAAGGCGCCACCGTTTCATTGGTGACAATTAATACTTCTTTACTTTTGATATGGGCGGCAAACAGATCCGGTTCTGACAGCAGCTGCTCACCGATATAAATCGGATAACTGCGTTCACCAAGGGCAACGTGCAGGGTTTTCATCATGTTGTATTGTCTTTTTCCATATGTTCCAGTTGCCGAATCACGTCACTGACTGTTCGCTGGACCGATTGCTCTCCAGTCGCAACGATAATATCGGCAATTTCCCGGTACAGCGGATCCCGCTGTTCCATCAATTGTTTGATTTGCTGGCGTTTATCGCCTGTTTGCAATAAAGGCCGACTCTTATCGCGTGCCATACGACGGTAGAGCTGCTCTGGTTTGGCTGCGAGATAGACTACCGTGCCACGATCCGCTAAAAACTGCCGGTTTGACTCTGACAAAACAGCCCCCCCGCCGGTCGCAACCACCACATTGTCGAGCGCGCTCAATTCATCAATCATCTTTTGTTCGCGATCACGGAAACCAGCCTCACCTTCCATTTCAAAAATCCAGGAAATGGACACACCGGTACGATCTTCGATTTCCCGATCGCTATCCCAGAACCGGCGCCGCAATTTTTTAGCCAATTGCCGACCGATTGTGGATTTGCCGGCACCCATCGGCCCGACCAAAAATATATTACCTGAAATCACAAATACCTGAGTTTCCCAGACGTATAATGATAAAAAAGCCGGACCTTTGCAGGCCCGGCTTCGTATTTTAGCGCAGTTGGATAAGTCCTAGTACTGCATGCCTTCTTTGACAATTTTGGGTGTTACGAAGACCAAAAGTTCACGCTGCCGATCTTCATTAAAGGTATTACGGAATAAGGCGCCGACGTAGGGCAGGTCACCAAAGAAGGGGACACGTTGCACACCATAGTTTTTGGTTTGCTCATAAATCCCCCCCAACACCACGGTTTCGCCATTATCAACCAACACCTGGGTTTTTACGCTACGGGTATCAATACTGGGGACACCCAGGAAGATTTCGCCGACCTCATCTTTATTCACTTCGAGATCCATCACGATGCGATCATCTGGCGTGATTTGCGGTGTGACATCCAGTTTCAGAACCGCCTCTTTGAAAGAAACCGACGTAGCACCACTGGATGAAGCTTCCTGATA
>JAWWAG010000201.1:0-2188 GCA_033721795.1 Methylophaga sp.
CGTTTTGATCAACGATACCTGATACCTGATTATTATTGATGAGCAGTGACTGAACCCGGTTGTTAAGATTTATTTTCGCACCGTGTTTAGTTAAATAAGCGTGAGCCGGTGCCGGCAGTATTTCGCCGAGGGGTTGCTTAGGAATCAGGAGTTCTAGCGCTTTATCACCGGCAAACAAGCTGGCATTCAAGACATTGGCAAACACTTCTGCTGACGCCGTTTGGATGGGTGTATTGAGCATAGCCAGTGTCAGAGGCTCCCATAGCTGACGAATTAACCGTTGTGGTTGTCTGGAGAGCCGCAGCAAATCTGCCACAGTGAGATTATTTAAATTATCGGTTTTTTTTAACTGGTTCTGCAGCCTTCTAACCGCCAGAACACTTTTAAAGCCGGCACTTCGATATAAATGAATCATCTGATTTAAAGTCGCTGGTAAATGCCCCAGGCTACTGATTTTCAATAATGGATGTTGTGGATCGAAAATTGATAAATTGATGGTTTGCCGACTGAAAGCAGCGTTGGCGTCAATGCCGATTTGCTGCATCAAATTCAGCATTTGCCGGTAAGCACCTAGCATTAAATGTTGGCCATTATCGACCTCCAGATTTTGCCAGCGAACACTCCGGGCCCGGCCACCAAGAACGGCGCCAGCTTCAAATATTTGCACATCATAGTGAGGACTAAGTTCGACTGCAGTGGCGATGCCGCTCCAGCCGCCACCAACAATAATCGCCCGCATGGTCAGGGTTTATATTTGTCGGCTTGCCGCGATGTTCGCCAGGCCAGCCAGAGTTTTCGTACCGGCGTTAAGGCGACACGGTGTTGCATGACCCGATAACCATCATCGGCAATTTCATCCAGGGTACAGCGGTAAATTGCTGCCATGATGAGCGCTGTTTTTTGCTGACTGCGATCTGCATCAGGTAATAAGCTGAGTGCTTCATCATAGGTTTGTTGTGCGCGCTGGGTTTGAAAAGCTAATAATTCAGTCAGTTCAACAGAACTTTGCAATGATAAAATTTGTTGCTCGCTGACCCGAAACTGTGCCAGCTCATCTTGTGGCAGATATATCCGACCGCGCTCGGCATCTTCACGGACATCACGGATAATATTGGTCAGCTGCAGTGCGAGGCCCAGCTTTTCAGCAAATTTCAGTGTTTTACGATCGCTGTAACCAAAGATTTCTGCTGATAGCAAACCGACGACACTGGCAACCCGGTAGCAATACAAAGCCAGATGTTTAAATGCCGGGTAACGATGGGTTTCTAAATCCATGGCCATACCATCAATGATTTCCATGAAATATTCTTCATTGAGATCATACGTTTTCAGTGCATCAGCCAGCGCCTGGCCAACCGGATGGCTGGGTTTGCCAGCAAAGGTATTGCTGATCTCGCCGCGCCACCAGTGCAGTATTTGCGCCGCAACTTGCGGATCGGCAATTTCGTCGACGGTATCATCGACTTCCCGGCAAAACGCATAAAGAGCCATGATGGCATCGCGTTGTGGTTGGGGTAAAAACAGGAAGCTGTAATAAAAACTGGAGCCACTGCGCGCGGCTTTATCGCGGCAGTATTGCTGCGGTGTCATTTTTGCAAACGCTCGACAATCTGGCCATTAACGAGATGCTGATCGATGATTTCGTCGACATCCGCCTGATTGTGGTACTGGTACCAAATGCCCTCAGGATAAATAACCATGATCGGGCCCTGAGCGCAGCGATTAAGACAGCCGGCAGTATTTATGCGGACTTTTTTCAGCTTCAGCGCTTTAACACGCTGCTTGGCATAGTCGCGAAGTCCCTGGGCATCATGCTGCATACAGTATGCTTTGCCCTCGGCTTCGTCGCGCTGATTGGTACAAAAAAATACGTGATGTTTGTAAAAGTCAGTCATGCGGGCAGTTTACCTGTTGATCTTTGTTCACCGCAAAAACCGGCACTTTAAAATTCACGGGATACGGCAAAATCTGCCAGCGACATTAACGCCATTTTGTATTCGCTATCGGGCAGAATTTGCAGTGCTGTTTTAGCGGCATCCGCTTCTTCACGAGCGGTTTGCGCGGTGTAATCAATCGCACCAGTGCTTTGGATAATGGCAATAATGTCATCAATGCTATCGCGCTCTGCGTTCTCAATGGCCTTACGAATCAGTGCCGATTGCTCATTATCACCATGGCGCATTGCGTA
>JAWWAG010000202.1:0-2157 GCA_033721795.1 Methylophaga sp.
ACGCGACTCGAGGGCAGCCGTCCGGTAAAACCGGCACAACTTAGCGAAGGTGACCAGCGTGGCAAGAGCTGAAGGCATATTGCGTTTATTGATAGTCGATGATTCTCTGACCGACACCGATGCGGTAGTAACGATATTGCGTAGTGCTGGTCACGCGGTACGCGCCTCACGCGAAGATAATTTTCATGCACTGGAACAATTACTTAGCAATCAGACATGGGATTTGCTGGTTTGCCGCGATCACCTGGAAAATTTAACCCCACTCGAAATAACTAATCTCTTGCACCGTTTGGGTAAAGATTTACCTTGCATTGTGATTTGCAGCGACACTGAAGCCGAAAAAGGATTATTCCGCTCTGGTGTCCAGGATGTGGTGCAACAGGGTGATATCGATCGGCTGCAATTTGCTGCTGAGCGCGAGCTGGCTAATTTGAATATCCGACGGCTAGCACGTCGTAATGAACGGGCTTTGCGGGAAAGCGAAAAACGCTCTCAGGCTTTGCTTGAAAGTTCACGTGATGCGGTCGCCTATATGCACGAAGGCATGCATATTTATGTCAATCGTGCTTATCTGACGCTATTTGGTTATGAAGAGGCCGAAGATATTGACGGTTTGCCAATTCTGGATCTGATTGCTGTCGATGATCATGCCAAGTTTAAGGTGGTATACCGTCAGTTTGCCGAAACCACCGATGGTCAGCCACAAACGGTTACCGTGCAATGCCTGAAGGCAGATGGCCAATTTTTTGATGCCAACATCGAGTTTTCACATGCCAATGTCGAAGGCGAAAACTGCACTCAGGTTGTGATTCGTGATGACAGTATCTTCAGTGGTACCGAATCACAACTGAAACTGCTGCGAGATCACGATTTATTGACAGGTCTCTATACCCGCAGCAGGTTTACCGATGAACTGGAAAAAACCATTAATGCCGCAGCCGAGGGGCTGGGCGATGCCGAATTACTGTTTATTGTGCTTGATGATTTCCAGTCAATTAAAGAACAGGTCGGTCTTGGTACCAGTGACATGGTGATTAAAAGTGTTGGTGATTTATTACGCCGGACACTGGCTGAGGGGGAGATTTTAGGCCGGTATTCTGATCAGGTTTTTGCTGTAATCGTGCCCAGTGCCAATGAGCGCGAAGTCGATACCCGCGCCGAAGCCTATCGTAAGGCAATTGATGATTATGTGTCGCAAACCAATGGCAAAATTATCGATCTGCATTGCAGCATTGGTATCAGCCGGATCAGTGAAAATGTAGCGTCACCGGCAATTGCCCTGGAAAATGCCGACCGTGCCTGCATTCGTGCCCAGAAAGCCGGCGGCAATCAAATTGCCCGTTATCAGCCAACGGAACAGGCACAGCCACTGGCTAATACTCAGCAATGGCAACAGATTCTCGAAAATGCGATGCAAAATGACGATTTCTTTTTGCATTTTCAGCCGATCGTCAGTTTACATGGCCCGGAGCAGGAGCTTTATGAGGTCTTGTTGCGCTTGAAGCTGGAATCCGGCAAAACCCTTAAAGCGGAAGAATTTATTGAGACTGCCGATCGCCTGCAAGTTATGTCAGAAATTGATAAATGGGTGATCCGCAGAGCGCTGGTGATGCTCAACGAACATCAAAAACAACGGCCGAATACCCGATTTTTTATTAAGCTTTCAGAACAAACATTGCATGAAAAAGATTTTGTAAACTGGTTGTCGGCAAGCCTGCAAGCACAAAATCTAAAAGGTAACTCGCTGGTATTGGAAATCAGTGAAACGGCGGCATTGGATAATCTGGAACAAAGCAAAGAGACTATCGCCAAGCTGAAAAAAATAGGCTGCGAGTTTGGTCTGGAACATTTTGGCAGCGGTATTGATTTCTCACATAGTTTGCATGAACTGGATGTTGATTATCTGAAAATTAACGGCAATTTCGTCGAAAATATGGCGCATGATCTGGAAAATCAGGCCGCAGTGAAAGCCATTATTGATATGGCCAAACAAGCCAAAAAACGTTGTATTGCAGAATTTGTTGCGGATGCCAATAGTTTGGCCTTGTTATGGCGTTTGGGCGTGGATTACGCACAGGGCTTTTATATTCACGAGCCATCACCGCATCTTGATTATAACTTCGACGAAGAAGCATAAAAAAACGGGGCAAGAACCCC
>JAWWAG010000203.1:0-2133 GCA_033721795.1 Methylophaga sp.
AAAACCGGGTTATTTTTGGTACGCCGTTGCAATACCTGAATGGTGCGGCGGATTTCATCATCGCGACCGATGACCGGATCCAGCTTGCCGCTTTCTGCACGAGCGGTTAAATCGATGGTGTATTTTTCCAGCGCCTGACGCTGTTCTTCTGCATTTTGATCGGTCACGCGTTCACCACCTCGCATCTTATCAATGGCCGCATTCAAACTCGGTTTGCTGGCACCATGTTTACGCAATAATTCACCGGTCTGATTTTTATCTTCAACAGCCGCCAGCACAAATAACTCGCTGGAAATGTACTGATCACCACGCTGCTGTGAAAGTTTGTCAGTCTGATTAAGCAGCCTGTTCAAATCCTGTGACACATGAATATCACCGCTGCCGCCCTCCACTTGGGCAACACGATTCAGCTGATTTTCGAGATCCGCCTGATAGCTGACAACATTAACGCCGCTTTGCGCCAGCAAGGGTTTAACACTACCACCCTGCTGTTTGAGCAGCGACAGCATTAAATGTACCGGCTCGATAAATTGATGATCTTTACCAACGGCGAGGCTTTGCGCCGCGCCCAGCGCTTCCTGAAATTTACTGGTGAGCTTATCAATCTGCATAACTGCAAAGTCCCTATTAAAACTAAGTTAATTAGCAAAATGGGGGAGACAAAACTGAAATCAAGTACCAGTTTAAATTTGTTTTTAATATGGGCGTGACGGTTTTTCGATGCAATTGCTGACAGAAGCAATTGTCTGCTCAAGATCAGCAACGTTTGTTTGTATCGGCGTGGCTACAGTTAATAACACTTTACCCGGAATAAATGGCGCGCTGAGAACGCTACCCTGTGCGGTTACGCCGTCAATACGTACACAATAAATTGGTGCGCCTGACCAGGCGGCAAGCCGGGCAAAACCGGCTTTCAGTTTACGAGGCGGATCACTATCAAGATGAATTTTGCCATGAGGAAAAATGGCGATAACTTCGCCCTGTTGCAATGCTTTCAGTGCCTGGCGTAAGGATTTTTCGGGTCGGCCATCACGATCGACAGGAATACATCCGGCAGCACGAAATAACCATTGCATGCCAAAGCGCTGATATTCTTCGCGGGCGATTAAGAACCGCAATGGCCGATTACTGGCTGAAATAAGCAGTAACGGATCCAGCCCTGAAATATGATTGGCGACAATAATTGCCGGGCCTTGCTGAGGCAACTCAATGCGCTGTTTACCTAAACCATGCAGACTGCGACACAAGAGACGGGTCCAGCCATCCAGCCAATTTACATGTGGACCGCCCCAGTTAGCACCGGCAGCGAGTAGACCAATTAGCCAGATAATCAGCGGTGGCAATAGCCAAAAAAGTATGGTTGTCATGTAGCTTCAAATGGCGTCGGGTCACCCATACCTATCCGCATGATTTCCGGAATATCATCAATAAATTCAACAACCGTGGTTGGGTCAGCGCCGCAAGCACCACCATCAATAATTAAATCCACCTGTTTGCCAATCCGATCGGCAATGTCTTCAGCCTCGGTCATCGGTAAGTCATCGCCCGGTAAAATAAGTGTAGAACTCATCAGTGGTTCGTTGAGCTCTTCCAATAACGCCAGGGCAATATTGTGGGTCGGAATGCGCAGACCGATAGTTTTGCGTTTGGCATGTTGCAACCGTCGGGGGACTTCTTTGGTGGCCGGTAAAATAAATGTATACGGTCCGGGCGTATGCGCTTTCAACATCCGAAAGACTGAATTATTGACTTTGGCGTACAACGACAATTCAGATAAATCCCGGCAGACCAGTGTGAAATTATGATCATCATCCAATTGCCGCAATCGACGAATACGCTCCATGGCATTTTTATCACCAAGATGACAGCCCAGCGCGTAACCGGAATCGGTCGGATACACCACTAAGCCGCCGCGGCGAATAATTTCGCAGGCTTGTTTGATTAATCGTGGTTGAGGATTGTCGGGATGGATCTGAAAAAACTGACTCATGCTGATTTCCGTTTCTCGGGCTGCGGCCATAATGACCAGATCGGCGTGACGCTGGCCGGCAAAGGGCTAATTTTGCCTAATTCTGTCCAGCTTTGCTCAGGACTGTGAAAATCACTACCGCATGAGCCCAATAATTGATGTTT
>JAWWAG010000204.1:0-2125 GCA_033721795.1 Methylophaga sp.
GGCGCATGATTGATTTCGTGTTTTACCTCGGCAGTAAAAATCGCACGCGGATCAGCATCATCAACATCGATCACTTGTAACTCCGAATGCGCCAAAGCCTGAGCAAGGTATTGGCCATCAATCATTCGGCAGGGTAAAGACGACCATGATCGACGCCCCGTCAGAGCACCGGCAAACACGCGGACGTCATCAATATAATTAATGCAGCATTGACCACTGCGCATTAAGTTATCGTAGGTAGTTGATGGCTTGAAGGGCTTAATTAAAAAGTGACTATTCACTTCAGAGATACCCATCGGCGCATGATGCGGCTGGCCATCAGCGGTCATCGTGGTGACAATCACCTCATGAATTTTACTTTTCAGGCGGTCCACATTGTCTCCGTTTGCGTGGTTTTCTGGCCGGTTTTTCCGGTGGCCCGCACTGATTCTGTTTACGCAGTGTGGTGCCTTCTTCGGTTTGTTTGCTTAAATCTTCTTCACTAAACTGCACTGCTGTGCCCCAACGCAATGGTTCATCCTGGTTATAACGTTTACCCAATTGCCAGGCAATTTCTGCGCGCGCCAGTTCAACTCCCAGATAAAAGGCATGGCCACTATCGCCCTCGATGTCGAGATGCGGGTAAAAAGCAAAAGGATCGGTTTCTTGCCAAAACCCATCTCGATTGAATATGGACACCCCGGTGGCGCTGGTTTTAATCCGGTAGTTGGGATCTTTAACGGTGACTGATAAATCGCGGATTTCGGCATCACTGTCCGGAAATGGCCGGCGATCATGATGAATCAACAAGTCACCGGTAATATCACGGGGAAGGCTATTATCTTGCTGCGCCGCATACATCATACGCCGGGCAATATCGGCTTCACGAATGGCATTGCGGGCATGAGGACTGACTTCAGTCGCCAGTACATGCGTGATATTCAGCTCTGAAATAATGCCAAACAATATAGCGTTAATGCCGCTGGTGTCGGCATCGGTCAGCTCCGTCAAATTGCCAACGCCCATCATAATCGGCGCCTCTGGATACCGTTGTCGTAAGGCATGATAACGGGTGATCGATTCGGCAAAACCAAAATGAATCGGATCCAGAATAGGATCAGCAATCCAAGGTTTACCAAGCTTTTCCATGGCCTCAATGGCCCGCTCTAAAGAAGCTAGCGAACTGGTATGGTTTGGCGACGGCACAAGAATCGGCACCGCATCAGATTCTTTGGCTAAATCGATGGTGTCTTCACTGAGGCTCAGTAAAAAGTCGGCACCAGCATTGGCACCACGGCGTAGATCTTCAATTGATAGTGAGTCAACACTTACTTTAAAACCATTGTCATGCAATGCTCGAATAGCGTCTTCCATTTGCGGAAAGGGCTCCTCCGGCAGGCAGCCAATATCAATGACATTAGCGCCATTTTCTGCATAATAACGAGCACGCTCGATAATGCTATCAATGCTGCGTTGCGGCGCATCGACGATTTCAGCAAAAATTTGTACCGTGTACTGACTCATATCGACCGCTTTTTTAACACGGCCAAAAAATAACGGCAGATCTTTTATTTCTTCGGGACCCCGTTCCACGGGTTTGCCAAGTTGGGCACTTAGTTGTTCTAAATCACCACGACAACGGCCCGGCACAATAATGCGGTCACAATCCTGATAATCCTCAGGCTGTAAACGCCGGCCAATCATTTTATCGGTCATCAGCGCTGCTACTGATACGCCAAGCTGATGAATCCGGTAATCAAACGGTAAAGGCTGCATTTGTTGCAAGACTTTATTCACGCTGGGCTCTGCCAGCTTACCGGTAAGAAACAGAATTTTTTCAGCCACGGGCTGTATTAACTTCATCCAGACGGGCTTTGAGGGCCTGTTTTAGCCCCTCAGAAGACTCAACCACGGTGGTCGCTTCAAATTGTCTTAAACTCTCGGTATGCGCCAAATCTATCTGTCTGGGCCATAGTCTTACCATACGATCCGGTGCCGGCGTGTCGACTTCAGACTCGGCATCGCAGGCCAACACAATGCTCGGCACGCGGCATTTGCCTGCCTGGGCATAGACATTGGTGACCAGTGTGTCAGAAATTCCCATCACCATTTTGGCAACGGTGTTGGATGTTGCCGGTGCGACTAC
>JAWWAG010000205.1:0-2042 GCA_033721795.1 Methylophaga sp.
GAAATCGCTGAGGTAGTTTCCAAGTGGACCGGTATTCCAGTCAGCAAAATGCTTGAAGGTGAGCGTGACAAACTGCTGAAAATGGACGAAGCCCTGCATCAGCGGGTGGTGGGGCAAGATGAAGCGGTGAATGCGGTTGCCAATGCGATTCGCCGCAGTCGCGCTGGCTTGTCGGATCCCAACCGGCCCAATGGTTCATTCTTGTTCCTTGGCCCGACGGGTGTTGGTAAAACCGAGCTATGTAAATCGTTGGCCAGCTTCTTGTTTGATACCGAAGAAGCCATGATCCGCATCGATATGTCGGAGTTTATGGAGAAACATTCGGTTGCCCGGCTGGTCGGTGCGCCGCCCGGCTATGTCGGTTACGAAGAAGGCGGTTATTTGACCGAAGCCGTGCGTCGTAAACCGTACTCGGTGATTTTGCTTGATGAAGTCGAAAAAGCGCACCCCGATGTGTTTAATATTTTGTTGCAGGTGCTTGATGATGGCCGGCTAACCGATGGTCAGGGACGCACTGTGGATTTTCGCAACACCGTGGTGGTGATGACTTCGAATCTGGGTTCCAATGTAATTCAGGAAATGGCCGGCGAAGAAAATTATCAGTCGATGAAAAATGCGGTAATGGAAATTGTTGGCCAGCATTTCCGGCCGGAGTTTATCAACCGGGTTGACGATGTCGTGGTCTTTCATCCATTGCAAAAAGCGCAAATCCGGGCGATCACTGATATTCAGCTGACTCATTTGCATAAACGGCTGGCCGACCGGGATTTGGCATTGGAGCTAAGTGATGCGGCATTGGATCATATTGCTGAAGCCGGTTTTGATCCGGTTTATGGCGCCCGTCCATTAAAAAGGGTGATCCAGCATGAAGTTGAAAACCAACTGGCACAGGATATTCTGGCGGGTAAATTCAGTGCTGGCCAGGTAATTAAGATCGATGTGCAGGATGAGCAACTGGTTTTTAACAGCGAGTTGAAGCATTAACTTCAGGCTGTATAACAATTAATCACAGAGGCACCGAGAACATGGATTGTATAAGTGTTATCCGCAGATGGCGCAGATTAACGTAGCCGTGAAAATTTATTTTACGTAAGCTGTTAGCCGCCAATCCAACCAAAAATAAATTCTGGATAGATTACCGGGTTTTCCTGTTTCATTCCCTCTGTAATCTCCGTGGCTCTGTGGTTTGTCAGTTAATAGGGTCTGCATTGCTGATGCTGATATCGGTGCCTAAAGAGATTGAAAAGCGGCAGGTCAGGCATTAGTTCTCTGCAAAACATTTGCCTGCCACTGCTATAATGCGCACCCGTTTCATACCTTCCAGGGAAATAGTACATGTCTGATTTCGGCAAGTTCGTGGATGCCTTCACGCCGGCGGAAGTTGCCGAAAAAGTCAAAACTGTCGGTGTTGATAAAGCCAATATGTCGATTATTCCATTAGTGATTTTGTCGCTGATGGCAGGTGCGTTTATTTCTTTTGCGGCAATGTATTACACGGTGGTCATGACGGATGCGGGTGATGCATATGGTCTGGCTAGACTGATGGGGGGGCTGGTATTTGCGTTGGGTTTTATTCTGGTGGTCATTGCAGGCGCTGAATTATTTACCGGTAATACTTTAGTGGTTATGGCTTATGCCAAAGGTCAGGTCAGCTTTCCTGCGTTAATGCGTAACTGGGGCATTGTTTACACGGGCAATCTGGTCGGCGCTTTGGTAACGGTTTATCTGGTGTATTTATCGGGCTATCTTGATAACGCTGATTATGAGGTGGGGGTGACGGCTTTGAAAGCCGGTTTGGCCAAAGTTGAGCTGACCACGACGGAAGCTTTTGTCCGCGGGTTATTTTGCAATGTATTGGTCTGTCTTGGCAGTTGGATGGTATATGCCTCACGCAGCGTGACCGACAAGGTAATGGCGGTACTGTTTCCGATTTCAGGGTTTGTAGCGATGGGATTTGAGCATTGCGTTGCCAATATGTACATGATTCCTATTGCCATGATTGCAGCAACTGATCAGGCTATTGTCGCGGCCGGTCATTTCAC
>JAWWAG010000206.1:0-2042 GCA_033721795.1 Methylophaga sp.
TAAAGCCACTTGCTGCATGGCTTCAAACAAATCACGCCGCGCATCCGCCGGCGCAGCTTCTTTGCGGCTGGCGTCCAGACGGCCCCGGTATTGCAATTGCAAATCCTGGTTGTAACCGAAAAAATCCGGTGTGCAAACCGCGCCATAAGCTTTGGCAACGTCTTGCGATTCATCGTATAGATACGGAAAGGGAAACTGATTTTCTGCTGCAATGCGTTGCATATTATCAAAAGAATCTTCCGGATAATCTGTCACATCATTGGCAGATATTGCCACAGCATTGATGCCCAACGCTTTTAAATCGTGGGCATCTCGCACCAGCCTGTCCAAAACCGCTTGTACATAAGGGCAATGGTTACAGATAAACATCACCAACAAGCCCTTTTCACCACGGCATTTGTCCAGCGTCCAAATATCACCGTCGGTGCCCGGCAAGGCAAAATCAATTGCCGGTTTGCCAAATTCGCAAATTGGTGTCTGTGTACTGACCATTCATTTCCGCTCGTGTTATTAAGCGCTGCCCCACTGAAAAAATGCTGCGGAAAAGCGTTTGTTTGAATCCACTTGCAACGCGGGATAGTACCAGAAAAATACTTTTTGGCGAAATGCGCAACACAACATTGTTAATTTATTTCGCAGCCATCCAAGTCGTAAAATACTTCGCAAATTCAGCAGCTTGGAGTTAAGCGTCAATACTTTTTGGCCATTTCCCTTTTGCCAGTTGCGGTTTTCTCGACGCTTTACTTTATCCGCTCTGCGCTAATCGCTACTATGTGTAATTGCTTTTATAAAGTCAGGTAATTGCGTGCTCCGAAAATCCGTATCACGTCGAAACGCCAAACCCAGTTTTTTTGGCCGTATATTGCGCAGCAAATGGCTTCGCTGGCTGCTCATTTTGCTGATCATTGCCAGTGTTATTGGTTTGTGGCTGATGGACCGCCATATTCGCGCCGAATTTGAAGGTAAACGCTGGGCCCTGCCGGCTAAAGTATTTGCCCGGCCGCTGGAGCTTTATGCCGGTGCACCGATATCTATCAACGATTTGAAGATTGAACTGCAGGCACTGGGTTATCAGTTCACGGTTTCAGTGGAAAAACCTGGCCAGGCCAGTGTCTCCGAATCCAGGGCACTCGTTGCCAGTCGTGGCTTTGAATTAGCCGATGCCCGGGAACCGGCTCGGGAACTTATGCTTGACTTTGCCGGTAATGAGCTTAATCAGTTACGAAATACCGCGGGCGATGAGCTGACTTTGGCGCGGCTTGAACCCGCACTGATTGGTGGTATCTATCCACTCAATAATGAGGATCGGGATCTGATTCAACTAAACAATGCGCCTGATGCATTGATTGATGCATTGATCGCCATTGAAGATAAGGATTATTACCGACATTTTGGTATTTCACCCAAAGGCATTGCCCGAGCCATGTGGGCCAATATACAAGCTGGTGCCTTTATGCAGGGCGGAAGTACGCTGACCCAGCAGCTTATTAAAAATTTTTATCTGACCGCCGATCGCACGCTGTTGCGCAAATTGATGGAAGTGCCGATGGCACTGCTATTGGAATACCACTACAGCAAAGATGAAATTCTCGAAGCCTACTTAAACGAAGTTTATTTAGGCCAGGATGGTAATCGGGCTATTCATGGTTTTGGTCTTGGTGCCAATTATTACTTTGCCCAGCCACTTCAAGAATTGGAACTACAGCATCACGCCCTGTTGGCCGGCATGATTAAAGGGCCATCCTATTATGATCCACGCCGTCATCCGGAACGCGCCAAACAGCGGCGGGATCTGGTACTGAAAGTCTTACTCGATGAAGGCAAAATTGCTGAGGATGATTACGTAATGGCGGTCAATGCGCCGTTAGGCGTTGTAGCCAAAGGTACGTTAACCAAAGAAGCCTATCCCGCCTATCTGGATCTGGTTAAACGGCAACTGCGTCAGGAATACGCTGATGAAGATTTAAATTCCGAAGGCCTGCAAATTTTCACCAGTCTCGATCCTATCAGCCAGCGCAAAGCTGAAACAGCACTGACTAACA
>JAWWAG010000207.1:0-2034 GCA_033721795.1 Methylophaga sp.
CGGTATCTGGGCATTTCTGGCATTAGGGCCCCTGGCGGGATATGTTGCTGTGTGGGCAGGGTTCTTCGCCTGGGGATGTTTTTTTCATACCGGTGCTGATACAGCTGCTCTGCAAAAAACCATTGTGGGTATGAGTTACGGTGCGGTAATTGCCGGGATTGCCTTGTTACTGGCCGGCACAAATCCCCTGGGATTGCCAGGTGCGGCTGGCCCGGCGATTTATATCGCCGTGACTGTGTTTTTACTGGTAATAGTTGCGCGTTTTAATTTGTTATCGTCGGTACCTGCTAATGTTTATGGTTATGCGGCAACGGCAGCTTATGGTCTGCAAACGGCAAATGCAGCCAGCACCACGGCAGTCAGTTTAGGCAATCCGGTTGTTATTATTATTATTTCAACGGTGCTCGGTGCGGTATTTGGTCTGGTTTCTGCCAAAGTCGCTGCGGCTATCGAAAAACCATAATGAGTATTTTTAACTGATCAGTGAGCCGGTTGCCATTTTTATGGCAGCCGGCTTTTATTTACTAATTCGAGCAGATTTCCCGTTTACATTCAGTTGTTACTTGCTAAGGCGGGCACTAAATAAAACAGCAACGGAGCAGCCCGTGGAAACACATGCGGGTGAGTTATGGATGGTTATTGCAATTATCTGTGGCCACTGATTGAATAGTGTGAATTTTAATCTGGAGTAATCGTATGGAATGGCTGGCAGATCCGCAGGCATGGGTGGCATTAGCAACGTTGACGGCGTTGGAAATTGTACTGGGTATCGACAATATTATTTTTATTTCGGTGCTGGTCAGTCGTCTGCCACCTGAGCAACGACAACGGGCGCGTATGCTAGGGCTGGGTTTTGCCATGGGTACGCGTATTCTGTTGCTGTTTATGCTGGTATGGATCATGGGATTGACCGAGCCGTTGTTTTCAGTATTCGATTACACGGTCACCGGCCGCGATATTATTTTGCTGGGCGGTGGTTTATTCCTGCTCGCTAAAAGTGTCCACGAAATTCATAATAATCTGGAAGGTGCGACGGTATCCGAGACCGGCGAAAAAATGGTCTACACTGCGACCTTTGCCTCGGTGATTGTGCAGATCGCTATTATCGACATCGTCTTTTCGCTGGACTCGGTGATTACGGCGGTTGGCCTTGTTGATCATCTTAGTATCATGGTTATCGCGATTGTGACGGCAGTTGTAGTGATGATGTTTTCGGCCAAAGCCATTGGTGAATTTGTAGATGAACATCCAACCATCAAAATTCTTGCTTTGAGTTTTTTGATTCTGATTGGCTTTACGCTGATGGCAGAAGGTTTGGGTCTGCATATTCCGAAAGGCTATATTTACTTTGCCATGGCTTTCTCAGTCGCGGTGGAAATGATCAATATTCGTATCCGCAAAAAATCGGCACCGGTGCAGCTCAAACGCACCATGTCGGCTGAGGATGAAGGTTAAGCGTTTACTGGCAGGCCTTTTCTGCGGGCTGCTGGCTTTACCGTCAGCGGCCGAATCGGAACAGGTCGTGCTTTTGCATGGCCTGGCCCGGAGTGCTGGATCAATGCATTCGATGGCCGATTTTCTGCAGGATCAGGGTTTTAAAGTCTGCAATATTGATTATCCATCGCGGCATCATGCGATTGAAACACTAACTGCAGATTTTGTTTTGCCGGCAATTACGGCTTGTTTTCCCAGCGGCCGAATTCATTTTGTTACACATTCGTTGGGCGGCATTATTGTTCGCCAAATATCAGCAAAACATGACGAGATTCAAATTGGCCGGGTTGTGATGCTGGCACCGCCTAATCAGGGCAGTGAAGTGGTTGATAAACTTGGCAACTTTGGTTTGTTCAACTGGATCAACGGTCCGGCCGGACAACAGCTCGGCACTGATCGGCAAAGCCTGCCCAATCAGTTGGGACCGGCCAATTTTGAACTGGGCGTGATTGCTGGCAACCGTTCAATTAATCTAATTTTATCTGCACTGATCCCCGGTCGTGATGATGGCAAAGTGGCGGTCAAACGTGCCGGCCTCAA
>JAWWAG010000208.1:0-1999 GCA_033721795.1 Methylophaga sp.
ACAAAATCGTTATCCAGCGCCGCACCGGTAATCCCCAGCGCCGAAAACACCAATACCGGGCCAATCATCACGACACTGAGGTAGTCAGTAAAGCGTCTTGCCAAGGTTCTCGGCCGCTCAACTCGCCACACGAAGTTAAAAGCACTTTCCACTTTCTGGATCAGCGCAATGATCGTGTAAAACAACAGGGCCAGACCCAGTGATCCTAAGACGCCTACTTTGATATTTTCGACAAAGCCAATGATGCTCTGGCTTAACTCCTGTGCTTTAGGCCCCAGTGGATCCAGGACATTTAGCAAAAATGGTTCGATTTGGTTATGCACGCCAAATGCTTTCAGCACTGAAAACGCCACGGCAATCAGCGGCACCAGCGATAACAAGGTGGTAAACACCAGACTCATCGCCCGCAGGCTCAAATCGCCATTACGCAGTTCCAGGAACATGACATAGCCAACCCGCAGTAAATGCAGCAGTTTTCTTTTTAGCTGACTGCTTTGCATTGTGGCTTCCTGCCACAGTGAGGATTTAAAAAAAGTCTGCGTTTTTTGCCAGGTTTGTTGCGCTTTTGACAGCATGAATTCGTCCTTAAACCGGATTATCAATATCAATAAATTGCACGCTGAGCGGCCATTGCCGGGCCAGCATTTCACCCAGTGCCTTGACGCCATAACGTTCCGTCGCATGATGGCCGGCAGCGATATAATGAATACCGAGTTCACGAGCAAGATGTGTCGTTTGCTCGGAAATCTCACCACTTAAAAAGGCATCCAGTCCCAATTCTGCCGCTTGCTGAATATACCCTTGAGCCGCCCCCGTGCACCAGCCAATGGTCGTTACCGGACGATCATGCCCTTTAATGATCAATGGGGGCCGCTTTAAAACATGCGCCACTTTATCGGCTAAATCATTCAACGACAGTGGCCGCGAAAGACTGCCACATAAGGCAATCGCCGGTTCACCACTGCCACTAATCCGGCCATCAACTTCAATGTTCAGCCATCTGGCCAGTTGCACGTTATTGCCCAACTCCGGGTGTGCATCAAGCGGTAAATGATAAGCAATTAAATTGATATTATTCGTCAGTAATGATTTAAGCCGCTGTTGTTTTATACCAGTGATTTGCGGCGCTTCGCCCCGCCAGAAATAACCGTGATGAACAATAATGGTATCGGCTTGCACTTCAATTGCCGCATCGATTAGAGCCTGACTGGCGGTAACACCAGTGACAACCCGCTCGATATGTTCGCTGCCTGCAACTTGCAGTCCGTTGGGGCAATAGTCCTGAAATCGGTCGGGTTCGAGCAAATTATTCAGATAGGTGAGCAATTCAGATCGGAGTATCATCAATAAAAATTCCGTTTAAGCACGATGCCACTATAACAAACAGGAGGCACAAATGGATGTGGTCAGCTTGATTGCACTCAGTATGGGTGTCGCCTGGGCCAGTGGCATCAATCTATACGCTGCCGTTTTTATGCTGGGTTACCTGGCAAATACCGGTAATCTGGTGCTACCGGCCGATATGCTGGTCCTCAGCGATCCACTGGTGATGATGGCCGCAGCCGTTATGTACTGTGTCGAGTTTTTTGCCGATAAAGTGCCCGGTGTTGATACCGGCTGGGACACCTTACATACCTTTATCCGTATCCCCGCAGGCGCAGTACTGGCGGCCAGTGCAGTGGGGGAACTGAGTCCCGCAGCAGCATTGGCGGCAGGCTTAATTGGCGGCAGCTTAGCAGCCGGCAGTCATGCCACCAAAGCAGGCAGCCGTTTATTGATCAATACTTCACCGGAACCATTGAGCAACTGGGGCGCATCCATTGCCGAGGATTTAATTGTCATTGGCGGCCTGTGGCTGGCATTGAATCATCCGATAGGCTTTTTAGTATTGCTGATCCTGTTTATTGCGCTGATGATATGGCTGCTGCCTAGATTATGGCGATTGATAAAACGGGTACTGCGGCAGATTGGCAGCTGGCTGGGATGGTGTGAAGCCCCG
>JAWWAG010000209.1:0-1807 GCA_033721795.1 Methylophaga sp.
AAAGGCGATTTTACGCCGCAGTGAAAACAGCGCTCAGCCGCTGGAAGCACAAAGTCTGCAAAATGGCCCGCTGGAACTGTGGCCACAACAACGCAAAGCCATCTGGTTTGATAAACCGCTGGAATTGACCAGCACCGAATTCAGTTTGCTCGAAACCCTGGCCCGTCATGCGGGGCAGGTCGTGGACAAAAACACTTTGTCAGAGATTGCATTAGGCCGGCCACTAGCCCGCTTTGATCGCAGCATTGATGTGCATATGAGCAGCATTCGTCACAAACTTGGCGTGCAACAGGATGGGCATGCCTATATTCAAACGGTACGTGGTAGAGGCTACCAGCTGATTAAATAAAGGATTGTCATGGGCCGCTTATTCTGGAAATTCTTTTTTGCCTTTTTACTGGCTCTGCTAGTGGCCAGTTTAGCGGTCGGAAGCGTTATGTTGCTGCGGCAAAAACAGTTTAATCAGCAAGTTGCCAATGCACCGGTGCAGCTGGGTCGTCAAGCTGCCTGGCTGGTCTCTGATGCCGCCGACATTGCCCGCTATGGTGGTCGTCAGGCATTAATCGATTTTCTGAAGGACCAAATCGCTTTGAGAAATCCTGAGGTTTATGCGCTGGACAACACCAATCAAGAATTACTGCAAAGAACGTTACCTGCCGATCAACGCCGCGCTATCCGGCAGTTATTTGAGGATATCCCACAGCTTCGTTCGATCCGGCAAATCAATTTGGCTGATGGCGGTCAGGTCTTGCTGTTTATTCCCCATAATGTGGTGCAACCCCTCGATGCGACGCCTGTTAAAAATCCCAGACCTCAACCGGTTATCTTATTGCTGTTTGCCGGTATTCTCAGCGGTCTGTTGTTCAGCGCCCTGCTCGCCTGGTGGTTTACCCAGCCTATCCGGCACTTAAAACGGGGATTCTCAGCAGTCACTGCGGGTGATTTATCAACCCGGGTCAGTCTGGCAATGGGCAGCCGTAAAGATGAACTGGCTGAACTGGGTGATAATTTTGATGCGATGACAGCCAAGCTTGAACAACTGGTCAGCGCCCAGCGAAATCTGTTGCACGATGTGTCCCATGAACTGCGTTCGCCACTGGCAAGAATGCAAGCTGCCATTGGGATCTGTCAGCAGCAACCGGAAAAAACGGCCGATGTACTGGCACGGATCGAACGCGAATTACAGCGCATAGATCTGCTGATTGGCGATCTGCTGAACTTGTCACGTTTAGATACACTCGCTGCCGATAACAACGCCCAACAACACTTTGACTTGTCGCCATTACTGGATGATTTGTTGGAAGACGGGCGCTATGAAGCCACCGATAAACGTATCCGTATTGATGCCGAAATGGATGCACAACTAGCGATGGTCGGTAAGCCCGAACTGGTATTACGGGCGGTTGAAAATGTGCTGCGCAATGCCATCAAATTTACACCTGAACAAGGCAATATTCACCTGCAGGCTCATCGTGATAATCAATTTATCGAAATCAGCATTAGTGATAATGGTCCGGGAGTCACATCCGACGAATTAGCCAAATTATTCCAGCCATTTTTCAAAGGTGCCCAAGCCCGGCAGCAAAATAGCAGTGGTTTGGGTTTAACAATTGCCAAGCGTGCCGTTCACGCACATCAGGGCACTATTGAAGCATTCATTAACGAACTTGGCGGTCTGCAAATCATCATGCGACTGCCGGTTAACAAAAATGCCGCATCAGCAAAAGCCAATGCGGCATTATCGTAAGTTCAGAATTTATCGGCAATTAATCAATAAAATACACCGCAAGCAACCCGGGCACCGCCG
>JAWWAG010000210.1:0-1736 GCA_033721795.1 Methylophaga sp.
CGACATAGGCCTTGCCCTCAATGATTTCACCATCGAGCGGGATTTTCTCACCGGGTCTCACCAACAAAATATCGCCGGCTTTAACCAATTCCACCGGCACATCTTCGGGTTGCCCTCCGATCAGTCGTCTTGCAGTTTTTACCTGCAAATCCAGTAACCGGCGGATCGCCTGATTACTGCGTCCTTTAGCGCGCGCTTCGAGCAAACGACCGAGCAAAATCAACGTGACAATGACCGCTGCGGCTTCAAAATATACATTGACGCTGCCTGCTGGTAACAGACTCGGCATAAAGGTCGCGATGCTGGAATAACTCCACGCCGCAAAGGTACCCAAAGCCACCAGCGCATTCATTTCCGGCGCAGCGCGCATTAATGCTGGCACGCCAATGTGGAAAAACCGCAGGCCCGGGCCGAATAACACCGCAGTGGTCAGGACAAACTGCAATATCCAATTACCCTGTTGTCCCAAAGTTGCATTTAACCATTGGTGCCAGGCCGGGATTAAATGGCCGCCCATTTCGATGATAACCACTGGCATGCTCAGCAGCGCAGCAATGTTCAGATCACGCTTTAAACGCCGGTAGTCGTTAGCTTGCTGAATTTGTGGATCAATATCTTGCTTGAGCAGTTGATAACCGGCCTTTTCGACCGCAAAACTAAGCTCATCAAATAACTTAGCATCCTCGCGCTGGGTTTTTAAACGTGCGGATTGACTGGCCAGATTGACACTGGCTTGTTCAATGCCAGACACGTTGTTCAAGGCTTTTTCAACCTTGCTGACACAAGACGCACAGTGCATACCACTGATATTGACAGTGAATTTTTGCGTTGCCATAAAGCTTTCCTGAAACACTGATTTCTTAGCTTAACACCCCACTGACGCAACAGGTACTCGTAACGTTCAACGCCATTTTTAAATACTCCAGATACAAAAAAGCCCCGACATTTTCATGCCGGGGCTTTTTTTATTTGGCGAAACTTAAACGTTTAAGTTCAAGTTACATCATGCCGCCCATACCGCCCATATCTGGCATTGCCGGTGCTTCTTCTTTCGGCAATTCCGCGATCATGGCTTCGGTAGTCAACATCAAACCGGCAACTGAACCAGCATTTTGCAATGCGGTACGAGTTACCTTAGTTGGGTCCAAAATACCCATTTCGATCATATCGCCGTATTCACCGGTAGCAGCGTTGTAACCATAGTTACCTTTGCCGCTGGCAACCTGATTCAATACCACGGATGCTTCATCACCTGAGTTGGTGACGATTTGGCGCAATGGCTCCTGCATGGCACGACGGGCAATAGCGATACCAGCGTCTTGATCCAGGTTGTCACCTTTCAGGTCACCCAGACTCAATTCAGCGCGTACCAGCGCCACACCACCACCAGCAACCACGCCTTCTTCAACAGCAGCACGGGTCGCATGCAGCGCATCTTCAACGCGAGCTTTCTTCTCTTTCATTTCGATTTCTGAGCCGGCACCGACACGAATTACCGCAACACCGCCTGCCAGCTTGGCAACGCGTTCTTGCAGTTTTTCTTTATCGTAGTCTGATGAAGAATCCGCGATTTGGGTACGAATTTGCTCAACACGAGCAGTGATTTCATCAGCACGGCCGGCACCATCAATAATGGTGGTGTTTTCTTTGCTGACTGTGATTTTTTTGGCTTGGCCCAAATCGTTCAAAGTGACTTTTTCAAGGCTCAGACCAACTTCTTCAGAAATCACGGTACC